>JAYSVA010000224.1:0-8309 GCA_043718785.1 Hyphomicrobiaceae bacterium | reverse complement strand
GCGCGGGCGGTGGGATTGACGCCGCTTGGTTTGGAGCAGCAGCGGAGCGGTCCGGGCGCACAGCCAGTTTTATCGGGCCGGTCAGTTGCGGCAGGCTTGGCGTCGCGGCAGCGGTGGTGAATGTGGGAGCATGATGCGCGACCACCCCACGATCAGCAACACGGATCGGCAGTGATGCACCGGGCTTCAGGATCAGTTCTTCCAACCGGGCAGCGGCAGCCGCCAACAGCGGCTGTGTTGCGGGCACGAACGGCAACGTCAGATTGGTGCTGGTACCGCCGACACGTCCACGAAAGCTCGCCAAACGGCGCTGATAGACGTCGAGCATTGATCGCCCCTCATCATTGCGATGGTTGACGACCTCCAATTGTGGGGCTGCGGCCTTTAGGATGCTGGCGATGACAATACCTGCCAGCCCCTGCAGCGGCTCAAGCTGGTCGGCGGCGTTCTTGGCGACCTCGATGCCCGGACCGGCGCTGCCATAATTGGAGGCGTGGATGCTGGCGACATCGTACGGGGCCACCTGTACAACGACGACGAAGTTGTGGCCCTCAGCGTCACGGGCTTGTTTGCTCATGTATAGCGGCACAAACACAGCGCCCTTGTGCGATGCTAGGGTGTCATAGACATCAGTGTTGCGCGAACTGTTCTGGAACTCGTGGAACACTAGGTAGCGCATCTGGCTCGAGTTACTCATGCGCCGGTGCAAGCCGCGATGGACGTTTGGGCTGCGAACCAACAGCACATACGCCGTCGGTGACACCCAGAGGCGGCCTGGCGGCATCCAGCCGTCGGCACCGATCGTCGGCAGGCTCAGCGGACACTCGAGATTGGCGCAACCTTGAAAGGTCTTAGGCAGAGGCGGCTTGCCCACGGTCGCCTTCAGCGTGGCCATCGCCGCGTTGAACGCCACCTGCGCCCGCTCCGACCGGTACAGCGGCCAGCCATCAACCACAGCCTGATCGCCCTCGCGCAGCGGAAACTTGTTGGCGAGGTGGCGTGGACCATCGACATGACGCCCGGCGACGGCAGACCCCGCAGCGTGGGCATCAGCGCCGCCGTTTTGCGCCAGGGCGGCTGCAGGTGCGGTGACGAGGCAGGCGGCGGCAAGGGCTGGGACAGCAAGGATTGCGGCGCACCAGCGGAGGCGTTGCAGCAAACCGCTGACAGGGCCACGGCCCGCGTAAATGTGATCGACCACTGGTGTCTCCCGACCTTGCGCGCCCCGCATCAGGCATAGCCCCAGATCAAGGCCAAACCACGCCAACACTCTGACCGTGCGGGGAAATTTGGAAGGAGCAGGGCCGACTTTAGGCGAAGGCGACTGCGTGGAACGGTGTGGCAACTGCACAACCTGTGTTGGCGACTTCGGCGTCTCCACACCCACAGGTGTCATCCTCGGGCTTGTCCGGACAAGCCCGAGGATGACACCGAGGGGAGGGGCTCACTTGAAAATCCACGTTACTGATTAATTACTTCCTCGATGGATTCGACGATCTGTGACACCGGGATATCAAAAAAGCCCGTGTTACCCTTCAGGAATTCGCGACGCCATTCGCCGTATCCTTCCATGTATTCGGGATTTGGTTTTGCAGTTCGCAGCATCGCAACACAACTGGATTCAAGCGTTTTCCGGAAACCGGAAAATGTGGCAATTCGGATGTCATAACAGATGGCGAGCGTTTATTTTTTACTCGAACCTCCAAAACACTGATGTGAAAGATTTGACCAAATTTAGGATCGACCTCGATTTTGTTGATCAACAAAACCGAACCTTCCTCTGCTGGCCTGCTCTTGTAAGACCAGACCTGCCCTTCGGCAAAGTCTTGCGCAAACGCAGCAGACATCCCGATGATCCAAAAGAAAGTAAGTACCCAAACAACGAATCTTGGAAGCATCGGTCACACCCACCCCCCTCAACACATCCCAACCGCCCTCGCCGCAATCACGGGCACCATGGCGGCGCGGTACTCCGCCCCGCCGTGGATGTCGCCCATGATGCCGGTGCTCGCGACCTTGACGCCAGCCAAAGCGGCGGCGGACCAGTTGGCCGCCAACGCGGCTTCAATCTCGGGCACGCGGAACACGCCATTGCTTCCGCATCCCGTCACGGCGCAGCGCACGCCTGTGGCGGTGTCGGCGACGAATACGCCGACTAGTGCGTAACGCGAGGCGCGCTGTTCGAACTTGCTGTAGGCGGCGCGTTTCGGGATCGGGAAGCTGACGGCGAGGATGACTTCGCCGGGTTCGAGGGCGGTGGAGAACAGCCCAGCAAAGAACTGGTCGGCGTGGATGACGCGTTTGTTGGTGCTGACTGACGCGCCGAGCGCTAGCAATGCTGCCGGATAGTCAGCGGCGGGATCGTTGTTGGCGCTCGCGCCGCCGAGGGTGCCGGCGTTGCGCACGGCGGGGTCGCCGATGCCGCCAGCGAGCGCGGCCAGGGCGGGGATGGCGGCGCGGACGTCGGCATTGCGGGCGACGGCGTCGTGCGTGACCATCGCGCCGATGGTGATCGAGGTGGGTTCGCGCATGATCGCCTTCAGCTCGCGGATGCCGCTGAGATCAACGATGGTCGAGGGCGAGGCAAGGCGCTGCTTCATCGTCGGGATCAGCGTCTGCCCGCCCGCCAGCAGCTTCGCCTCGGGGTCCGCCGCGTACGCCTTAACGGCATCGGCAATGGTAGCGGGGCGGCTATAATCAAATGCGTACATGGGGATGTCCTCCGATGGTGTCAGACGAATGTTATTACGTGCGCCTCCCCTTAGGAAGGCTTGTCAATCTGTGTTCCGCCCTCTCGGTTCCCGCATCCTCCCCCCTTGAGGGGGAGGACAACGTGTTGATCGCGCCAAGCGGTCAACACGTAAGTTGGGGGTGCGGCTGGTTCCGAACCCTGCCTCTCCCCCCACCCCGGCCCTCCCCCGCTTGCTTTGAAGACGCGCTTCGCGCTTTGCGGGGGAGGGAGGGAAAGAACCGAAGGTGTGCAGAGGAGGCACCGGCATTAGTTTTCCTTTATTCAACAGGCTAACTCCGACCTCTCGGTTCCCGCATCCTCCCCCCTTGAGGGGGAGGACAACGTGATGATCGCGTTAAGCGATTAACACGTGAGGTGGGGGGTGCGGCTTGCTCAGAACCCTGCCTCTACCCCCCACCCCGGCCCTCCCCCTCAAGGGGGGAGGGAGGGAGAAACTTGGAGGCCGGTGGTTATGCCCTCTACTCCGCCGCCTGCTTCATCGGGGTCATTTTGTTGATGGCGCGCCAGATCTTTTCGGGTGTGGCGGGCATGTCGATGTGGGTGACGCCGTAGTCGCGCAGGGCGTCACAGATGGCGTTGATCACGGCGGGTGGGGCACCGATGGCTCCAGCCTCGCCGCAACCCTTGACGCCGAGCGGATTGTGGGTGCAGGCGGTGACGGTGTTGGTGATCTGGAACGACGGCACGTCGTCGGCGCGCGGCATGCAGTAGTCCATGTACGAGCCGGATTTGAGCTGGCCGTTGTCGTCGTAGACCGCGTTCTCCAGCAGTGCTTGGCCGATGCCCTGGACGAGCCCGCCGTGCACCTGGCCTTCGACGATCATCGGGTTGATGATGTTGCCAAAATCATCCGCCGCGATGAACTTCTTGATCTCGGTCTGGCCGGTGGTCGGGTCAATCTCGATCTCGCAGATGTGCGTGCCAGCCGGGAACGTGAAGTTCTTCGGATCGTAGAACGCGGTTTCCTCCAGCCCCGGCTCGATCTTGTCGATCGGGTACTTGTGCGGCACGTAGGCGGTCAGCGCGATTTCGCCGAACGTCTTCTTCTTGTCGGTGCCTTTCACCTGATAGGCGCCGTTTTCGAAGACGATGTCCTGCTCCGACGCCTCCAGCAAATGGGCGGCGATCTTGCGGCCCTTGTCGATCACCTTGTTGAGAGCGTGGACGATGGCCGAACCGCCGACCGCAATCGAGCGCGAGCCGTAGGTGCCCATGCCGAACGGCACTTTCGCGGTGTCGCCGTGGACGATGTCAACCTGCTCGATGGGGATGCCGAGCTTTTCGGCGACCACCTGGGCGAACGTCGTCGCGTGGCCCTGGCCGTGACTGTGGCTGCCGGTCATGACGGCCACGGACCCAGTCGGGTTGACGCGGACGGTGGCAGCTTCGTAGAGGCCGGCGCGGGCACCCAGGGCACCGACCAGGCTTGAGGGCGCGATGCCGCACGCCTCAATGTAGCTGGAGACGCCGACGCCGAGCAGTTTCCCCTTGGCCTTGGCGGCGGCGCGGCGGGCTTCGAACCCGGCGTAGTCGGCTAGTTTGGTGGCTGCGTCCAAGCTCGCGCCGAAGTCGCCGGTGTCATAGACCACGGCAACCGGCGTTTGGTATGGGAACGTCTTGATGAAGTTGCGACGGCGGATTTCGGCCTGATCGAGGCCCATTTCCGCGGCGGCTTTCGACATCAGCCGTTCCAGCAGGTAGGTCGCTTCCGGACGGCCAGCACCGCGGTAAGCGTCAACCGGCACGGTGTTGGTGAAGACAGCCTTGACGTTGATGTGGATGGCAGGCGTGGTGTACTGACCGGCCATCAGGGTGCCGTGCAGCCAGGTCGGCACGGCGGGCGCGAACGTCGAGAGGTAGCCGCCCATGTTGGCGAGCACATCGACCTTGAGGCCAAGGGCGCGGCCGTCCTTGTCGAACGCCATTTCGCCGTGGGTGACGTGATCGCGGCCGTGCGCGTCGGAGACGAAGCTTTCTGAGCGTTCGCACACCCACTTGATCGGACGGCCAACTTTCTTGGAGCCCCAGGTGACCAGCGCTTCCTCGGCGTAGTGGTAGATTTTTGAGCCGAACCCGCCGCCGACATCAGGGGCGTACACACGCAGCTTATGCTCGGGGATCGACAGTACGAACGCCCCCATCAGCAAGCGGATGACGTGCGGGTTCTGGCTGGTGGTGATCAGCGTGTAATCGTCGGTGGAGATGTCGAACGCGCCGATGGCGGCGCGCGGCTCCATGGCGTTCGGCACGAGGCGATTGTTGATCAGGTCGATCTTGCAGATGTGGGCTGCCGTGGCGAAAGCGGCGTCGACGGCGGCCTTGTCGCCGAGTTCCCAGTCGAAGCACTGGTTGTTGGGGGCTTCATCGTGCACCGGCGCGCCGCCGATACCAGCCAGCGCCTTGCGCATGTCAACGACGGCGGGCAGCTCCTGATAGTCGATGGCGACCTTTTCGGCGGCATCGCGGGCTTGCGCGTAGGTCTCGGCGATGACGGCGCAGACGGGGTCGCCGACGTGGCGGACTTTGCCAGAGGCGAGGATCGGATGTTTCGGCTCGACCATCGGCTTGTCGCCCTTGCCGGTGACCAGCCAGCCGCACGGCACGCCACCGAGATTGTCGGCCTCAATGTCAGCGGCGGTGAAAATCGCCACCACGCCCGGGGATTTCTTGGCGGCCGTCAGGTCAATCTTGCCAAGTTTGGCATGGGCGACGGGCGAGCGGACGAACACGCAATAGGTCATGTTCGGCATCGTCATGTCGTCGGTGTAGCGGCCAAGGCCTTTGAGGAAGCGGAAATCCTCGCGGCGTTTGACGCTAGCGCCAATGCCATTGCCTTCAACGTGGGGGCTGAGAGTTGCAGTTGCCATGATAAACTCCGTCTGCGGTTGCTGGCGTGATACCAGTGAGCCAATCCGATGACCTTTTGCAGTAGCAAAAAATCTAACCTCTCGCTTTCCCGGAATCCGTTTCGAGCGAAGCTCGATCCGGATGTCCGGGATCTTCACCAGCTGACTATGAGGCGAAATTTAGCCCCAGGGATGGTGGTGAAGACCCCGGATATCAGAACAGCGCAAGCGCTGATCTGATTCCGGGGAAGCGAAACTTAGTGTGTAATCGGAAAGGCTCGAAAGTATCTCGTGGTACGACGAATGCGCAGGATAGCGCGATTGCTGAGAACGGGTTACTCGGCGGCTTGCTTCTGGGTTGCTAGCGTGTTGGCGGCCATCTGCACGGCTTTGACGATGTTGTGATAGCCGGTGCAGCGGCAGATGTTGCCCTTCAGCCAGCTGCGGATTTCGGTCTCGGTCGGGTTGGCGTTGCGGGTCAGCAGGTCGGCGACGGACATCACCATGCCCGGGGTGCAGAACCCGCATTGCAGGCCGTGCGCTTCCTTGAAGGCGGCCTGGACGGCGTGCAGTTCGCCGCCCTTCGATAGGCCCTCGATGGTGGTGACGGTGGCACCGGACGCCTGCAACGCCAGCGTGGTGCAGGCCTTCACCGACTGGCCGTTGACGTGAACCACGCACGCGCCGCACTGGCTGGTGTCGCAGCCGACGTGGGTGCCGGTGAGGCTCAAGTCGCGGCGCAGCACATCAACCAGCAGCGTGTTGGTGGCGACATCGACAGTCACGGACTTGCCGTTCACATCCATTTTGATCTGGGGCATGGGGGTGTCTCCTCAGTTGGTCGGTATTTGGAAATCAGCAAGCTTATCTTTTCAGCACAAGATAGAGGATGGCAAGCACGATTGCGCCGCCGACGCCCCAAACCCAGCCGGGTATGCCCGAACTCTGGCCAGAACGAGAAGCCGGAGCGGTGCCAGACTTGGCGGCCCGGTTGCGTGCGGCAACACCGGCGGCGGCGGCCTCTGTATCGGTCAAGGCGGCGACTTGCATGTCGCCTAAGTCGAGGGCGGCGGGTTCAACCTCGGCGGCGAAATTCGTGAAGAACTTTTCCGCCAGTTGTGCCGCCGTGGCATCAATCAGGCGCTGGCCGAGTTGGGCAATCTTGCCGCTGACGTTGGCATCGACGTCATAGGTCAGCAGCGTGCCGCCATCGTTGGCCTCGAGTTTGACGTTGGCACCACCTGACGCCATGCCGGCCGGGCCACCTTTGCCGGTGCCGCTGATCCGGTAGCTGTGCGGTGGCACCATGTCGGACAGGGTCACGTCGCCAGTGAACTTGGTGCTCATCGGCCCAATCTTTAGCCCGACCAGCGCCTTCAGTTCGTTGTCCGACACCCGCTCCAGCTTTTCGCAGCCGGGAATGCAGCGCGCCAACACCTCGACGTCATTGAGTTTCGCCCAGACCTCGGTTGGCTGAGCGCTCAGCTGACGGTTACCGCTTAGTTTCATACGCGCGACCTTGTGAACGTGTTGACGCAAAGCAGAGTGGCAAAAATGACGCGCCATGACAACCGGTTGTTTTCGCGGTTTGGCGGTGATTTTTGCAGACAACGCACATTAGCTGAGGCACGGGCCGGTCGATTGGCGCACGACGAGCTGTGACGGCAGACAAATCCTCCGCTCCCCCTCCTCCCCTGCGAGCCGGGCCAGCACTTGCACCGCACAGCGGTGGCCGAGCTCGGCGGTCGGCAGCGCCACGGTGGTCAGCGCCGGGGTCATGTGCGCCGCCAGCTCCAGATCGTCGATGCCGACGCACGACAGGTCGTCTGGCACGCGCAGCCCCTGGGCCTGCGCTTCGACCATGCCGCCAATAGCCAGCAGATCGTTGCCGCCGATCAAAGCCGTTGGCGGTTTGCCAGTAGCCAGCAGTTTGCGCATGCCATCCCGCCCTTCGGCGATGCTGAACGGCCGCTGCATCACCCGTTCGTCCGGCAGCTCCAACCCGTGCTTGGCCAGCGCCGCCCGCACACCCGCCAGCCGCCCGCGCTGTCGGTCGTTGTGGCGCAGCTCACCAGCTAGCATGGCAAAACGGCGATGCCCGAGCGCCAGCAGATGTTCCGCCGCTAACCGCCCAGCGATCTTGTTGTCGAAGCCAACGGAATCAATCGCCTTGTGGAACGACCACGTCAGCGCCACGGGCTGCGGGATATCCTTCAGCAGGTCCCAGACCTCAGGCGCGTGATCCGTACCAACCAGTACAATGGCATCAACGCGGCGCTCCAGCATCGCCCGCAGCGCCACAACCTCGGCGGCGCGATCATAATCATGCGCCGCCACCAGCAGCTGATACCCGGCCTGCGCGAACGTCCGCTGCATCGATTGAATGGCGCGGGCGAAGATCGCGTGATCGAGCGTCGGCATGATCGCGCCGATGGTGTGGGTTTTGTTGGATGCTAAGGCACGCCCCAGCGCGTCGGGCACGTAGCCCAGCCGTTTGACGACTGCGAGCACACGGACCAGCGTGTCGGGGCGTACTTTATCGGGGTCAGACAGGGCACGCGAAACCGTTGCCGTGGAAACGCCCGCCGCCGCCGCGACGTCGATCAACTTTGGTTTCAAATTGTCGGCCATTTGGCTCAAAATGTGAGGGTTGCAAACGACTTGCAAGCGGTTACGATCAAACTGTTGTACAATTCAGTTCAAAATTTCGG
>JAYSVA010000223.1:0-3731 GCA_043718785.1 Hyphomicrobiaceae bacterium | reverse complement strand
CGAGACGAACCTCAAGGCCGAAGAGGTGCTGATATGAGCGAACCACTCAAAACCTACACGCTGCAACTCGTCACCAAGGGTTCGTACACCGGCTCGGTAATGGCAGCATCAATCGACGATGCCGTCGCCCGCGCACGCAACATCTGGTGCACCGAACACCCGCATCCATTCGAACCATTCGACGAGGAACTTGAATACGTCATAGCCCAAGAAGGAGAAACGCCATGAAGAAGCGAACACCGAAACAACCGCGAGAACTGAAGACATTCCGCGTCGGCTACTACCTGGAGCAGGGCTTCGCCATCAACGTCCGAGCCCGGTCAGAACGGGACGCCGAATGCAGCATCCGCAAACGGCTCGATGACGAATGCGGCGAACTCGAACTCAGCACACGCGTCCACTACGACGACGGCATTGCCTCAGTTGCGGAGGTGCTGTCATGAACATGGGCATCATCCTTGGTTCCACGCCGCGTCAGTCGGCTTCACCGACCTCGCGTCCGATGTACGCGCAAGTGCCGCGCCGCATCCCGAACGAATACTATCCGACCCCGCCGGAAGCCACGCGCGCGCTGCTGTCCGTCGAGAACTTCGAAGGCTCGATCTGGGAACCGGCGTGCGGGGAGGGGGCGATTGCCAGCGTCCTGACGGACGCCGGCCATAACGTCGTCGCGACCGACTTGGTCGAATACGGTTATGGTATCGGCAGGACGGATTTCCTGAAGGAACTCCGGCCACGCGCGAAGCACATCGTGACCAATCCGCCCTATGGCTCGGGATTGGCCGATGCGTTCATCACCAAGTCGCTCGAGTTTGCGCGGCAGACCGGCGGCACCGTGGCGATGTTGTTGAACCTCGCTTCGCTCGCGCACCGCACACGGACAACGTGGTGGCGCGAGCACCCGCCAGCAAGGCTCTACGCCATCGACGATATCGTCTGCTGGCCGTCGCACCGCTACGGCCCCGCGCCGCAACACTTCACCAAGCACCGCTACTTCTGGGCGGTCTGGAAACCCGACCACAAAGGCCCTTCGGCCTTCTGGTGGCTGTCGTCGGCGGACTTCCGCCAACGGCCGTCAAGTCGCAACACTCAACGAAAGGCAATATCATGACATCCAAACGATCCGAAACCAACGCGGCAATCATCGCCGCCAATCTCGTGGCGCTGCACGCGCGGCTGCGCCACGCGCTCGCCGAAGTGGCGGACGCGAGCGCCGCCATGACGCGCGGCGAGCAGAACAATGCCATCGGATGCATCGGCGACCTCGGTCGCCTGCTGCCCGAATGCGAGGCACTGTTCCGCACCATCATGATGCTGCATCGAACGCCGGACCACTTCCGGACTGATGAGGTGCAACAATGATCACAACGACATGCGAACACTGCGGCGCCGATCACGAATGGAAGTGGCAGGACGCGTTCGACAAATTCGGGTTCAACGATGGCGACGGCATGGTCATGACAGACCACGTGGTCACCGCGCTCGAAGCCGCCGGCTACGCCGTCGTGGCCAAGCCGTGGGGGATGCACAACACCATCATCTGGTCGATCAAGCTGAAAGGCCGCGAGAAGATCCCGGCCAAGGCAAGGATCGGCTACGCCGACCCGCGCACCTACCTGACGAAGTCCGTCATTAAGGTGCTCGACGCCGCGTTCGCTCCGCACAGTGACGAGGTGCCGCCATGGGATTGATGCCTCGCAGCGACAACCTCGTATGTCCGAAGTGCGGACACGGCACGGCGTACATCGGCAAAGCCGATGCCGAGGTGCTGGACGATTACTACTGGGATCACCATTCGACGTGCACGTGTCCGGCGTGCATGTTCGAAACCCGCTTCGCGGCTTTCATCAAGCCGAGAGAGGTGCGGCGATAGCAATTCGACCCGACCATCCTGATAATCATTTTCCCCGAAAGGATATATTACAATGACAAATTGCACCCAACATCCCGACAATCGACGCCGCGCCCGGTCCGCTGCGCGGGCGTTGGACGCCTACCGAAAAGCCAACTGTGACGACGTTGACGACATGTCCGTTGCTGATCTGATCACCGACCTCGGGCACTACGCCGATCAGCATGGCGAGGACTTTCTCGACATCGTGTCGTGTGCCGTCGCCAACTGGGCAGCCGAGCAGAACGGTCCACGAACAAGTGTGCCATCGGTTCACATTCAGATTGGTGGAGGCCGCCCATGAGCACGTCAACGCAGTACATGATCGAACGCCGTTATGGTCCGAACCGCGATTGGCTGACTGCCTATTCGACTGTCGACTGCGATTGGACGAGTGGTGTTCACCGTGCGCTGGTGTTCGCATCGAGAGACTATGCCGACCGCATCTTGGCAGACGTAAAGGCACAATCGCGAGCATGGCCCAACGCCGACAGGTTCAGCTTTGCGGTTATCTTGGAACGGAACCATCTACCGTCGTATTGGCAATCAACCGACGCCCCGAATTAGGAATGTGCAGACCGCGCGAGGATTGCGTCATGGTCGGCTCCTCACGACTTGGCGAAGCGCGAACAGGTTTGGCTGTGACAGGGATAGCCGTCACAGGAACACCAGCAGGCCAGATTTTTACCCCTCAGCTCACGGCGAATGGCGGTAGTCAGCAGCAGACGCGACAGCACATGTTAGCGGAACGCATCCACGGCTCAGCGCAAGTCAGCGTGTTGCCTCGACCGACAAGGCAAGGTTTACCCATCGCATCGGGCAGCCACCATAAACGCAGGGCAAGCCGTTGGGCGATTCCGTGCGTTGGCGTTTTTGGTATTGGATGCGTTCGGGCGTGCAGGTGGGCAATGTCATCATGGCCTCAATTATCCTTTGCGCGGCTATCAAGGCGGCGCATAAACTCACAACCGTGTCGCCACGGCGGCCAGCTTAAAGTCGGGCCATTGCAGCAATTGATCGGGCAAGCGAAGCCGATTTAGTCCGCCGGATTTGCCGTGCAGAGATTGCAGCACTCATCGAGCTTACGCGTGGGGCGGTTGTTCGGTCGGGCGGTCATCGGCGGCGATTGTTCAGTGTTCTCGGCCACCACGGAATGCGCCCTTGATTGCCGTAACGTGTCTCACAGGCTCGCGGCCATGGGGACGGCGAAAGGCTGCCGCGCCGGCTGCGCCGAGCGCGTTGTGCAGCTTTCACCTTCAACGCAAAAATGACAGGGCCCCGCCAGAATTTTCTGCTTGCGCACCCCGTGAACAAGTTCACGGGGGCCCTGCGCCAGCGGCCTGCACTTGGATAACTTCAATGGACGTTCTGTGGGCGTCTGACTTCGATGCAATGTCGCCGCTTCAAGCACAAATTTCTGTCACCCCATAATTTTTGCGTGTGACCCCGCCGCGTGTCCGTGAGTCAGTTCCGTCAACAAGGTCGCCTCCCGTGGCGGCCGGGAACCCGAACCAAGGATCATCCGATGACCACCAAACCCAACAACCGCCCCACACATAAGCTTTATAGCGTGTGCAAACTCCGCGACGGCACATCCAGCTGGACCGAAATCGGCGTCGCATTCCCGCACAAAGACGGCAACGGCTTCTCGTTCAAGCTGACCGCCGTTCCAACCCTAGGCGGCGACTTCATGCTCCGCCGCGACACCCGTCCAGCAAACTGAGGGAGGCCATCATGACATCACCGCAACGCATCCAATATCGCAAACGCGCGCCCATGCAGTCACCGAACGGCCTGGCCTGCGCCTACGTCGGCCGCCCGACCGCCTGGGGCAACCAAT
>JAYSVA010000222.1:0-1685 GCA_043718785.1 Hyphomicrobiaceae bacterium | reverse complement strand
GAACGCGTGTGGGCTCGCAAGGGTCTCGTGGGTTCGAATCCCACCCTCTCCGCCAATTGCGAACCAAACTGCGAACCCCGGCTTCCCCGCCACTGGCGAAGCCGGAGCCGCCCAAAACCGCCCGTTCGAGGGTGCCTTTGTCGCCGATGATGCGGATTTCGTGATCGTCGACTTCGACGCGGTCAATGACCGATGAGATCATGGCTTTACGGAACGGCACGGCGCCGGTCGTTAGGTTCTCGCGCATCATCGCGCCGAACCGTTCAACCACCAGCGGGCTGATCTCGACGGCGGGGCGGACGGCCGTTTGCGCCCGTTCAAGCGCCGCCCTGGTCTGATCGCGCTCGAGCTTCAACGCATCGATGCGGCGTTTTAACACGTCGTCCAATTCGGCGATGCCATCTTCGACCATCTTATAAAGCCGACTGAGGCGGGTTTCGGCCTGCTCAGCCTCGCGTTCCAGCCGGGCGATACGGTCATCGACGGACGCCGCCTTCTCGCAGCGCTTCGACGACAACGCCGCCAGCATCTCCGTCAGCCGTTCAGGCACGAATAAGCGGTTTGCCAGATGCTCCGTCACAAGCCCATCCAGCTTGTCCATGCGGATCGAGCGGCCCTCGCACCCCGTCTTACCCTGCCGATGCTGCCGCGAGCAGGTGTAGTACTTGTAGACATTGCCCTGCTTCGATGTCCCCGTCCGCAGCGTCATGCCGCCGCCGCAGGTCCCACAGACCGCCAAGCCGGTGAGCAGGATCGGGCCGGTGACAACGCGCGGAGCCGTGACCTTAGGATTGCGGGCCTTGAGCGCCGCTTGTACCCGGTCGAACGTGGCCTGTTCGATAATGGCCGGAACTTCGGTCGTGATGACCTCGCTCGCATCTTTGACCTGGCCGGTCTTGCTGACCTTGCGATTAAAGCGATGCTGGCCGCAATACAGCGGGTCGGTCAGCAATCGATGCAACGGGCCTATGCCCCAATGCGCCCCGCGCCGTGTCCGGTGACCACCGGAGTTAATCAGTTTCACGACGGCCTTGACGCCCAGCGGCCCGCTGGTGCCGTCGCCTTCCAGAAACAGCCGAAACATAAGCCGCACCACGTCGGCCTCGACCTCGTCGATGATGAGCTTTTTCTTGATCCGATCACCCCGGCGTTCAACATCGTTGGGGCGATAACCGAAAGGCGGCGATGCTCCGTTCCAGAAGCCCTGTCTCGCATTCTCTTTCATCGAGCGCAGGACGTGCTTGGCGGTCTCCTTGGATTGGTACTCGTCGAACAGCGCGATCACCTGCCGCAACATGACCTGTGCCGGATCGTCGCCGAGTTCCTGCGTGATCGAAACGAGGCGGACGCCGCTCTTCTTCAGCTTGCGCAGGTAGAACTCAAGGCCGAACGCGTCGCGAAAAAACCGCGAGTAGGAGTGCACCACTACACAATCGAACGCGTTGTCGCCGGAGCACGCATGCTCGATCATCTGCTGGAATACTGGACGTTTGTCGTCCGTGGCCGATGCACCAGGCTCCACGAATTCGGCGGCGACCGTCCAGCCGCGCGCCTGACACCACGCCCGCGCTTGCGCCTTTTGGTCAGGGATCGAAAGGTCTTGCTCGGCCTGCCGGCCCGTCGATACGCGCAAATATAATGCGGCGTTACTTACATGCCCATTGGCATGCCCCGAGGAGTGCCCT
>JAYSVA010000221.1:0-3735 GCA_043718785.1 Hyphomicrobiaceae bacterium | reverse complement strand
AACTGGTGCCCGGTCAATTGCCGGATATGGACCCAACTCTGAAAACTGCCACGAAAGCTGTGGCACCCGCCTTCGGCAACAATCCTGGGGCCTGCCCGCCAGAACGCATGTGCATGAAATTTGATCCGAAGGACGGTCCAGGTCTTGCGGCCAAGCCGGCAGTAAATGCTAAGACAGCTCCAGCTGGTGGTACACTGCCCTGGGAAACCAAGTCGGTGCCCGCCGCCGCCAAACCAGCGCCACAACCCACTCCTAATCCCCTGCAACCCACGAACTGATGCCGCCCCTACCGCGCCGAAGACAGGATCCAAACCCAAGTGAAGCTGTTCTCATTCGGCCGCAAGGCACCTGCTGATAGCGAGCACTCGGCTCCGGCTGCGGTATCTGCAGCTGCAACTCAGCCCTATGCCGCTGATGGCTGGTTGACAGCGCATGAGGTGCGCAAGTCGTATGGCCGCCGCAACGTCGTCAAAGGTGTCAGCTTAGCCGTCGGGCGCGGTGAATCTGTTGGCCTGCTCGGTCCGAACGGCGCGGGCAAAACCACGGTGTTCTATATGATCACCGGCCTGGTGCCGTCCGACGCTGGCAACGTCTACATTGACGGCCAGGACGTGACCAAACTGCCGATGTACCGCCGTTCTCGCCTCGGTATCGGCTATTTGCCCCAGGAAGCCTCGATTTTCCGTGGGTTAACGGTCGAACAGAACATTATGGCCGTGCTCGAAGTAGTGGAGCCGAAAAAGAAGGCCCGCCAGGAACAGTTGGATAGCCTACTCGAGGAATTTTCGATTACCCGGCTGCGTAAATCGCCCTCTATTGCACTGTCCGGTGGTGAACGTCGGCGTTGTGAGATTGCCCGCGCCTTGGCCAGTCGACCGTCATTCATGCTGTTGGACGAGCCGTTTGCCGGTATCGACCCGATTGCAGTCGGTGATATCCAGCAGTTGGTCCGGCATTTAACGCAACGTGGAATTGGTGTCTTGATCACAGATCACAACGTCCGCGAGACGCTAAGTCTGATTGATCGGGCGTATATCGTCTTTGATGGTCAAGTTCTGACACAAGGTAAGCCAAAAGAAATCATAGAAAACGAAGATGTTCGCCGGGTCTATCTTGGTGATATGTTTGGTTAAACCTGTATCCGGTATCTTGGTCTCGAACTTGCAGAGCGCCTAGGTTAAGGTGCTGGTTTGGGGACTTAGGTCGAGACATGGCATTACATGCACGCTTAGAGATGCGGCAAGGCCAGCAACTGGTGATGACACCCCAGTTGCAGCAGGCGATCCGTCTATTGCAGTTTTCCAATATGGAATTGAACGCGTTCGTCGAGCAGGAGCTCGAGCGCAATCCGCTATTGGAGCGCGATGAACGCGAGGATGCGGATCACCGCACCATCGATAGTGATCCCGGCGATGCGCCCATTGCCGAAACCGCTGCTGGACCTGACCTGACCCTCGATTTAGCGAAGCCCGATGGCGACTCGATCAGCGCTCTGGACACGGATTACGAAACCGTCGCTCCGGATGCGTCCGTTGCAGAAATTCGCCAGGAAGATCCAGGCCAAAGTTTAAGCGGCACAACCTCATCGTCCTCTGGCAGCACCAGTTTCGGCGATGACGACATCAACCTTGAAGCGTTCGTGGCGTCGGAAGTGTCGCTTAAAGATCATCTGACCTTGCAGATGCAGATGGCATTGACCACTCCAGCTGATCGGCTGGTTGGTCAGCATCTCATCGATGCTGTTGATGATGCTGGCTATCTGACCGTTGAGCTGGCCGCTATTGCCGAAAAACTTGGTGCGTCTGTGTCGATGATTGAGCGCATCCTCGCCAAGCTGCAACAAAGCGAGCCTGCTGGCGTGTTTGCCCGCAGCCTTGCTGAGTGCCTGAAGCTGCAGCTGGTTGAGCAGAACCGCTTTGATCCAGTTATCGCTAAGCTGCTGGAGAACCTGAACCTTCTTGCCGCTCATAACATGCAGGCGCTGCGCCGCGCGGTCGGCGTTGACATGGACGAACTGGTCGAAATGATCGGCGAACTCAAGCAGTTGAACCCGAAGCCCGGTCTCGCATACGGTTCGGTGTCGGTGCAACCTGTTGTGCCAGATGTGCTGGTGCGCGCCGCAGCAGACGGTGGCTGGTTCATTGAGTTGAACTCCGAGACCTTACCGCGCGTGCTTGTCAATCGCAGCTATTACACCCGCGTGTCGAAAACCGCGCGGTCGCCCGGCGATAAGGATTATCTGCTCGATTGCCTGCAGACGGCGAACTGGCTGGTCAAAAGTCTCGACCAGCGGGCGCGCACCATTCTGCGTGTCGCCGAGGAAATTATCCGCCAACAGGATGGCTTCTTTGCCCATGGCGTGCAGCATCTGCGGCCGTTGAACCTGAAAACCGTCGCAGATGCGATCAAAATGCACGAATCGACCGTCAGTCGCGTGACCTCGAACAAATACATGGCAACGCCGCGCGGGATTTTCGAACTCAAGTACTTCTTCACCTCGGCCATTGCCTCGTCAGAGGATGGTGCCACGCATTCGTCTGAGGCGGTGCGCCACCGCATCAAGCAGATGATCGATGCCGAGAAAGTGAGCGCGGTGCTGTCCGATGACAAGATCGTTGAAAGGCTCAATGCTGGCGGTATTGATATCGCCCGCAGAACCGTTGCTAAGTATCGGGAAGCAATGAAAATTCCGTCGTCGGTCCAGCGACGTCGGGAAAAAAAAATGTCGTCGCGAACCGAGGCGCGGTCAGAAAACCAGTTTGCATGAGCTTATCTCGAAATTTTGATATCAGCTGTGATTTGACTAAATGACAGCGAACAGCATACCCTAGTGTCAGCCTGATATTGCGGGGTTTGAGTCACTCAGAAGACGTCGGGATCTGCTCGGCTGAGGGTGCAGATTGCGGCGAACGGAAGGAAGGGGCCGAAGGTTTGCGGCAACCGTCGGTCTGAATGAGCCCAAGATGAGCCCAAACAGCAGGCAGGATCGATGACAATTCAAGTGACAGGTAAGAACGTCGGCGCTGGTGAAGCTTTCCAAGGATATGTCACAGACAAAATATCAGTCGTATTGGATAAGTACATTGGACCTGAGTTGTTCGGGCATGTACGCGTTGAAAAGGCGAAGACTGGTTTTCGAACATCCTGTTCATTGCGGTTAAAGACGGGTTTACTGCTGGAATCGCAAGGTGAAGGTGCTGATGCTTATGCCAGCGCCGATAAAGCCCTTGAACATCTTGAAAAACGTGTGCGACGTTATAAGCGCCGCCTCAAAAGCCATCACCACGGTGATGTCGAAGCGGCGCGCGAGACCGCGACTAACCGTTACGTCGTTCAACTTGAAGACGACGAGGCTGTGGATAACATGAGTGATGCCGTAGGCCAAAAGCCTGCCGATACAGCACCTGTGATTATTGCAGAGGCTGAAGGCGCGCTGAAGGAGCTGTCGGTAAGTGCTGCCGTCATGCAGCTCGACTTGACGGATGATGCCTTTCTGCTATTCCGGAACGCATCGCATGGCCGGATAAACGTAGTTCATCGACGTGCCGACGGAAATGTTGGCTGGATCGATCCAGAACCGCAAACGGCCAAACACAGCATGAATGGCGTCATAAAACCGCTTTGATAAGTCGTTAGGGCGTTCTCGTTGAGCGTTTAGACATAGCCTATAGCTGGCAGGACGCGACAGCTGTTCTGCCAGCCTGTAGACATAGAAATCTATTCGACAGAGATCGG
>JAYSVA010000023.1:0-4751 GCA_043718785.1 Hyphomicrobiaceae bacterium | reverse complement strand
CATCATGCCTTTTCGGGCTGCAGCAACGTCAAGGCCAGCGGCCGCCGCCGCATCCCAGGCCTTTGGGATGTTCGGCTGATGGTGGTCCGCCCACTCCGCAAACGCCGCTGATAAAAAAGCCGGCATGACGAACAGCGTTGCCAGTACTTTCCCGGTTGAGGGTAGCATTCGCATTGTGAAATTACTGAAGGTCAAGTGATTGGCGGTTTCAGTTCTTGGCCGGATAGCTGGCATAGACCTCGGTCGGCCCGTTCTTACGGAACAGGAGAACTTCATAGGCGTCGGTTTTGTCACCAGCCTCCATGCCAGGGGAGCCCAACGGCATTCCCGGCACAGTAATGCCAGCGGCATCCGGTCGTTCCGACAGTAATCGCTTGATGTCCTTGGGCGGCACGTGCCCTTCGACAACATACCCGCCGATCTTCGATGTATGACAGGCCGCTTGATCTGGTTTCAGGCCCGCATCGAGCTTCATCCGCATCAGCTGACCCATTGCCGCGTCCTTAACGGTCACTTTGAAGCCCTCGGCCGCCATGCGCTTGACCCAGAGCAAGCAGCACGAACAGCCGGAGGTCCGGTGCATTTCGACGGCCGTTTCGGCAACCACTGGGGTGATCAGGCCAATTGCAGCCAGCGCCGCAAACGCCATGCTTCGCGGCAAGTTTCGTATCGCGCGTTTCATCGGTAATCCTCGCATTGCCACTCACACACCGGTTCAACCGGCGCAGTTCGAATTCAGCCATTTGAACGGGTCGTCTTGGTTCCCAGATCCCGTCCCGGGTCCGAAAGCAACCGTAGTGCATTCAGTGTCACCAGCACAGTTGCTCCTGTGTCCGCAAGGATCGCGGGCCACAGACCGGTGATGCCAAGTATCGTTGTGACCCGGAACACGGCCTTGAGACCAAGCGCGATGACAATGTTGGAGTGGATATTGGCCATTGTGCGGCGCGACAGATCAACCATCGCGGCTACATCTGTGACGCGGCCATGCAAAACTGCCGCGTCGCCCGTTTCCAATGCCACGTCCGTGCCGCCGCCCATGGCGATGCCGACATCGGCAGCGGCGAGTGCCGGGGCATCGTTGATGCCATCGCCGACTTTGGCAACCGTGTGGCCGCCCGCCTTCATCTCATTGACAATCCGCAGCTTGTCCTCGGGCAACAGTTCCGCCTTGGCCTCCATGCCGAGGGATCGCGCGATGGCATCAGCCGTGCGCCGGTTGTCGCCGGTCAGCATGACGGTGCCGATGCCTTGTGCTGCCAGCGCCTCAATCCCGGCCTTGGCGTCGACGCGCGGCTCGTCCCGCATCGCAATCAATCCGGCAGCATCGGCGCCAGCGATCAGCACGGATACAGTCTTCCCCTCATCGTTCAGTCGGGCGATTCGATCGAGGAGCTGATCGTCAAGTTTGGCCCCGCGCGCGACTGCGGCCTTCGGCGAGCCGAGAAACAACGTAACGCCATCAACGGTGCCGACAATGCCTTTCCCGCCAATGGCCGCAAGATCGCTAGCCGCCGGAACCACGACGGCATTGGCTTTCGCGCGGTCAAGGATCGCTTTCGCCAGCGGGTGGCTCGATCCGGTCTCCAGGGCGGCCGCAAGCGTGATGACGTCCCGTTCGGTGCGCCCGAGAGCGACGATATCGGTCACCTTGGGCCGCCCCTCCGTCAAAGTGCCCGTCTTGTCGAAGGCGACCAGCGTCACCCGGCCGATGGTCTCGAGCGTCGCGCCGCCCTTAAGCAGTAGTCCGCGACGAGCCCCGGCCGAGAGGCCAGCGGCAATGGCGGCTGGCGTCGAGATCACCAGGGCGCACGGGCAGCCGATCAGCAGAAATACATTGGCACAACGCGGATGGTGGCGATTGATCAGCGTTTCCCCGAAGTTGCCGGGCCGCGCACGGTTTGGACAACGGGCCGCATCACGCTTGATCCGGGCGCGCCGAGCATTATTCCCGGCCGTGCCGAACTGCTGTTCCAGATCCGTGATGCAGACCCAGAAACGCTGTTGCGGATGGAGCGGACGCTGTTTGAACTGGTTGCCGCAGGAACCGCGCAAGGGCCGTGCAAGCTGAGCATCGAAAGCCTGCGCAAGAGCCATCCAGCAGCGATGGACGCGTTGCTGCAAAGCGCCTTTGCAACGGCTGCTGAAGCGCTCAATTATGATCACACGCGCATGCCAAGCGGCGCCGGACACGACGCCCAAGTGCTCAGCACGGTGATGCCAGCGGCGATGCTGTTCGTGCCATCGATTGGTGGCATCAGCCATCACTGGACAGAGAATACGTCAGACGAGGATATCGTGCGCGGTGCTGACGTGTTCGTCCAAGCGGCGGCGGCGTATTTGCAGCAGCCATAACCAGCAACGGGGAGATCGCGTGATGCCGGATCTCCCCGTTCGGCTTTGTCTTCAAACCACCTGCGGCTTCATGTCGGCCTTGCTGATGCCGGCCACTTCAACCGGTTTTTTCATGGCATCGCGGCGGAACGGCTCGCCGAGTTCCTGGTTCAGGATCACCTCGATGAAGGTGGTGATGCGCTGCTTCTGTGCCTCGCAGCTCTCTTTTAGCGCGGCGGTTAGCTCTGCTTGTGTGCGGACGGTGATGCCTTTCAGGCCGCAGCCTTCCGCGACTTTGGCGTAGCTCAGATGCGGGTCGAGTTCGGTGCCGACAAAATTGTCCGCATACCACAGCGTGCTGTTGCGCTTTTCCGCGCCCCACTGATAGTTCCGGAAGATCACCATGGTGATACCCGGCCACTCCTCGCGGCCAATGCTGCTCATCTCGCTCATCGAGATGCCGAACGCGCCATCACCGGCGAAGCCAACCACCGGCACGTCAGGGCAACCGATCTTGGCACCGATGATCGACGGGAAGCCGTATCCGCACGGCCCGAACAGGCCAGGCGACAAGTATTTGCGGCCCTGCTCGAACGTTGGGTAGGCGTTGCCGATGGCGCAGTTATTGCCGATGTCGGACGAGATGATCGCATCTTTCGGCAACCCGGCCTGAATGGCGCGCCAAGCCTGACGCGGCGACATACGCTCTGGATCTTTTTTCCGGGCGCGATCATTCCAGGTGGTGCCGGGATCATCATCCTCGTGATCCATGCCGCTGAGCGCCTGCAGCCACGCTGATTTGGTTTTGTGGATGGTGGCTTTGCGCTCTTCGCGACCGGCATTGCCAGCCGTCGGCGTCAGCTGCGCTAAGATCTGCTTCGCCACCGCTTTCGCATCGCCACAGATGCCGACGGTGACCGGTTTGGTCAGGCCGATGCGGTCTGGGTTGATATCAACCTGAATGATCTTCGCGTTCTTCGGCCAGTAGTCGATGCCGTAGCCGGGCAAGGTCGAGAACGGATTGAGTCGCGTGCCGAGTGCCAGCACCACATCGGCTTTGGCGATCAGCTCCATGCCCGCCTTCGAGCCGTTGTAGCCGAGCGGGCCCGCATGCAGACGATGGCTGCCGGGAAAACTGTCGTTGTGCTGATAGCCGTTGCAGACCGGCGCGTCCAATCGTTCAGCCAACGCGACACATTCCGGAATCGCGCCACCGATCACCACGCCAGCACCCGACAGGATGACCGGGAACTTAGCCTCGGACAGCATCTTGGCGGCCGCTTTAATCGCCTCAGCGCCGCCCGTTGGCCGCTCGAACTCGACGATGGCTGGCATGACGATGTCGATCACCTGGGTCCAGTAATCGCGCGGAATGTTGATCTGTGCCGGCGCTGACAGCCGTTTGGCTTTCAGGATCACGCGGTTCAGGACTTCAGCCACGCGTGAGGCGTCGCGCACTTCTTCCTGATAGCAGACCATATCGCGGAACATCGCCATCTGCTCGACTTCCTGGAAGCCGCCCATGCCGATGGTTTTGTTGGCCGCCTGCGGCGTCACCAGCAGCATCGGCGTGTGGTTCCAGTAGGCGGTTTTCACCGCCGTTACGAAGCCAGTGACGCCCGGCCCGTTCTGGGCAATCGCCATGGCGATCTTGCCAGTGGCGCGCGTATAGCCGTCGCAGATCAGGCCGCCGTTGGTTTCGTGCGCCACATCCCAGAACGTGATGCCCGCCCGTGGAAACAAGTCCGAGATCGGCATGAACGCCGAGCCGATGATGCCAAACGCATGCTCGATGCCGTGCATCTGCAGCACTTTGACAAAGGCTTCTTCGGTGGTCATTTTCATGGCTGCGGTTCCGTTCTTGATCACTACAATTTAGCGCGAACTATTTCACTTGAGTTCGGTTTCAACAAGCACAACCTCGTTGACACCCACATTGATGACGTTGTGCTCAACACCGGCACGGCGAAAGTACGAGTGCCCCTCGGCGATGTCGACCAGCGTTTCACCGGCTGTCGTTTGCACCAAATGCTGCGCCGCCGTCCGATAGACAATCACATAGTCCATGGCGTGGCGATGCAACCCGGTCTCAGCGCCCGGAGCAAACCGCCATTCCGTGCTGACGACCTTGTCATTGTCTTCGAGCACCATCGGCTGAGCTTTCGTCCGCATCGTCGCACCCATGTTAAGATGGTTTCCGAACGCATGGTGGAAAGCGCCCACCTCAGGTAGTGCCAGCCGCCAGCTGAACATGAGGCCACCCCAGCACGCCGTATATCCGGACATGCCTGAGGCATTCCGGGTCTACTGCAAAAAAAGGGCGAGGCAGCGGATGCCGCTGGGTCTTCCCAAGTTGGTAGCGAAACAGCATCGGCTGCCTCTGCATCGAGCAAAGCTGCGGCGCACGTGCCAGAGTT
>JAYSVA010000220.1:0-3737 GCA_043718785.1 Hyphomicrobiaceae bacterium | reverse complement strand
CTCGCCCTCCTCGAATCAATGAGACTACGGAATCACATTCCGACAACCGGCGGAATCGCCTCACAGCAACACGAGTCGGGATTTCCAAGCGACGGTATAACAACGTTGCAACACGCAAGGACCGCTTGTCGCGATCCACCGCAGTAGTTTCAAGACCGAACCCAACGTTGCCAGCCGCCGTGCGGTTTGGAAATAATGCGTACGATTGGAAAACGATGCCGAAGTCCGCGCTTCGGGCTACAACTTCGTGATATCTCGACCGTCTTGAGTGATGTGACCAGCATTGGCCCGCTCGAACCCCGCGATCAGTCGCAGCAATGTGGTCTGGCCGCAGCCAGACGGGCCGAGCACACAGACGAACTCTGATTGTTGAGCGACAAAGGTCACGTCATTGACGACCGTTGCGGCACCGAAACGTTTGGTCAATCCAGACACAGCAAGATACGGAGTGGCCCTGGCCTCCCCGTACTTTAGCGTGCCCGTGACTTCGCCGGACGGCACCAAATCTTGGAGCTGGCTCATTTCTTTGGTGGCACCTTTGTACCGTAGCGCTTCTGCCATTCGGCCATCACCGCCTCACGACCGGCAGCCAGTTTAACGAAATCCATCTTTAGAAGCTTCGCTTTTTCGTCAGCCGGGTAGTTTTTCGGCAACGCCTGGATGTCGTCATAAGCGCTCATCGGCAGGAACTTGGCCGAAATCTCTGCCGCCTCACGCGACGACATCCAGTCGGCCATCACCTTGGCATCGGCTAGATTTTTTGCCCCTTTGACCAGGGCGAGGACTTCAATTTCCCAACCGAGACCTTCTGAAGGCAGAATGATCTGCAACGGCGCGCCTTCGTTGATCAATTTCACACCTGGTGTGGCGTATGAAATGCCAATGATGGTCTCACCAGCGGCGGCTTGGCGGCACGGAGCGCTGCCCGAGTGGCCATAGGCCGAGATATTTTCATGGAGCTTGTCCATGAATTTCCAACCTTCCACTTCGCCAAAAGCGGTCAGCCAGCCATTGACAGCGAGCAAAGCAGTGCCCGACGACAGCGGGCTCGGCATGGTGATGTGACCCTTGTAGATCGGGTTGGTCAGGTCCATCCAGGTCTTTGGCACCGGCATGTTCGTCTTGGCGGCTTCGGCAGTGTTAAAGCACACTGATGAAGCCCAGGCATCAATACCGACCCACACCGGCTCCGCCCGCGCATCGCGCATCAATGGAGCGACTTTATCGTAGTTGGCCGGCTTGTAGGACTGCAGCAGGCCCTTGGCGTCAGCGGCCATAAGCGCCGAGACGGCGTTGCCCATGATCACATCGGCTTGAGGGCTCAACCTCAGCGATGACACGAGCGATGGTCGGCGCGGTCGAGCCAATAATCGCGTTCACCTTCACATCTGGGTGCTTCGCCTCGAACGCCTTGATCAGCGCTTCCGCCTGATCTTCGTCCAGCGAACTGTAAACGCTCAATTGCCGTTGCTGCGCCGATGCCGGCAGAGCCAAGATCGGCCCGGTGACCGCCACAGCCGTGGCAACTTTTAATGAAGTCTTGTTCAGCATTTGAGTAGTCCCCTCTGTCAAACCTGAACGCGACTTAACCAGTTTTCACGAAGGCTTCGTGACAGCCTTGCCGGAACCCACCGAGGCCATTTGGTTTCTCTGGTTTTCGTCAAGCCGTGAAAAAATCGTCCCTGACGGGATCGAACTTCTGACTGAAAGTGTTCGCGGGAGTTGTGGCAAACCCAACGCGGGCAATGCCCTGATCGCCCGTCACCTCGGTCCAAAATCTGTGCTCTAGGATACTTCCAGCCTGATCCCTGCTAAACCGGGCGATCTGGTCGCAGCGCCGTATTCCTATTCCGCCGACACAGGCAAACATGCGATCTCGTAGCGTGATAGTGTACCCTCTAGGCAAGGCAATACGACGAGAAGCGAGCGCCATGTATCGACATGCATTTGCAAGGCTTGCTTCCTTGCTGTCCGCTGGAGAGAGAGATATCGGCAGCGTCCAACGTGAGCGGGAAGGGGACAATTCTAAGCAGCGAAGCGGCACGGTGGCCGCCGGTATCGGCCCGCGCTCTCTGATCGGTGCGTTACCAGATGCGGCACTGCTCATCGACTCGCAGGGTTCATTGACAGCCGGGAACTCGGCGGCTGTAGAGGTATTTGGTCAGCTTTTTGTTGGCGAACATATTGGTCGCACCGCACGGCAGCCCGAATTGGCAGCTGCTGTGAGTTCAGCGCTTTCAGGCGCTGAGAAGGCTATTTTTGAAATAGTCATCAAGAATCCAGCAGAACGGCATCTTGACGGTGCCGCATCGCGCCTTATTGGCTTCGGTGACGGGTCGAACGCCCCTGCAGTTTTGGTCATTCTGCAAGATATTAGCGAGCGTGAGGCCCTGGCACGAATGCGCATGGAGTTTGTTGCGAACGCTAGTCACGAACTACGCACGCCGCTGGCGGCTGTTTCCGGATTCATCGAAACCTTGCGCGGCTCGGCCAAAGACGACCCAGCCGCACGCGAGAAGTTTCTCGGGATCATGTCCGAGCAAGCGCAGCGGATGACGCGGCTGATTGACGATCTTCTAGTGCTGAGCCGCGTTGAGATGCGAGCGCATCTGACTCCAGTAACGGTCGCGGATCTCAATCACGTTGCAACGGAAGCAGTCAGGCTAGCAGCAGCACTTGCAAAGAAAGAGGAAATGACGCTGCATCTTGATCTGACCGAGGACAACATGAAGCTACCCGGCGATCATGACGAACTGATGCAAGCAGCACAAAACCTTGTACAGAATGCAGTAAAGTATGGGCGGCATGGCGGACATGTGACGATCCGCACCGTGCGGGAGCGTGACCGTCGCGGCAGCATGGTTGTCCGTTTGAGTGTCATCGACGATGGACCGGGCATCGCTGCTGAACACTTGCCCCGTCTGACCGAGCGCTTTTATCGCGTCAATACCGCCGCCAGCCGCCAGAAGGGCGGCACGGGCCTTGGCCTCGCCATTGTTAAACACATTGCAGCGCGTCATCGCGGTCGGGTCGAGGTTGAATCGGCAACCGATCAGGGCTCCACGTTCTCGCTCGTATTTCCGGCACCAGAAGTCCGCTCGCTCTGATAAGCAATAACTGCCATTTCTCTTTGTCATAAATCTGCAATCTCGATGTCATACTCCAACACTGAGCTAACCGGAACCGATCAACATGCCTGGCCACATAGTGTCGTCCTATGATGCTGATCTTTCGGCTCTTGATCGCACGATCACGGAGATGGGAGGACATTGCGAGCGGCTGTTGATAAACGCATTTTCGGCTTTAGAACGGCGCGACCCGAAGCGGGCGGCAGCAGCAGCAGCCAGTGATAAATCAATCGACGCTCTCGAGCGTGCACTCCAGGATCAGGCGATACAAATGATCGCCCGTCGCCAACCGATCGCTAATGATCTTCGCCATGTCATGACTGTGATAAAAATCGCGGGTGATTTGGAGCGCATTGGTGACCTCGCGAAAAACATCGCAAAACGGGCGATTGCGGTGGCTCACGAGACGCCGCCCAAGTCCTTGTTGAACGGTCTCGGCCATATGACCGAGCATGCACTCGGCCAACTTAAGGATGTCCTCGACGCTTATGTAGCCCGCGACGCTTCAAAGGCAATGGCTGTCTGGCACGATGATGCGCGCATTGACATGTTATACAATTCGTTATTCCGCGAGATGCTCACATACATGATGGAAGATCCACGAAACAT
>JAYSVA010000219.1:0-3737 GCA_043718785.1 Hyphomicrobiaceae bacterium | reverse complement strand
GCCAGAAAAGCCGGAAACGCCAAAGAACGCAAGCGCAGCGAAAAGGCGCGGCGTCAATGACACCGCGCCTTCCATAACCTCAGGTTGTCAGGTCGCCTCAGTACGAGCAAACCCGGCGCTGATAGCGGTGGCTCCACCAGCAGTTGCTGCGTGTGTAGCCATAGTAGGTTGGTGTACCGATATAGAAGCTGAAACCGCTGCGGCGGTGACCACCCCAGTTTCGATAACCATAGCTGCGATGACCGTAGCCAACCTTAACCAGCAAATCACTGCCGGTTTCAGCGGTGTTGGCCTGGCTGATTGGCCCCAACGGAGCGGCGGTTGCGCTGGTAGTCAAGATCCCAATCGTCAGTGCAGCACTAATAGCTGCAAGTGCGAATGCACGTCTCATGTCAATCTCCCTGGGTTATGGCAAAGCAAACCCGCATGAGCAGAGCTCGTGCCAGATTGTCTAGGCCGCCAACGCGTAGTAGTCTGAGCTGGCGGGTGCGCCATGCGCAGAGGCGAATTACGCGAGCGATGGCATGATGTTATAGACAATCTGAACGGCTGATGAACTGACTACTCCTCACGGAATCGTGAGACTTATCAGAGATCGAGTTCAACCCAGACCGGTACGTGGTCAGAAGGCTTCTCCCAGCCGCGCGTGTGCTTATCGACCTCGCAGGTGATCAGCTTGTCGGCGGCCTCAGGCGATAGCAGCAAGTGATCTATGCGGATGCCGTGATCCTTCTGCCAAGCACCGGCCTGATAGTCCCAGAACGTGTAGACGCCGTGCCCCGGATGCGAGGTGCGTAATGCATCCGTAAACCCCAAGCCTAGTAGTCGCTGGAACGCCGCGCGCGACTCCGGTTGGAATAATGCGTCGTTGACCCAGGCGCGCGGATCATAGGCGTCAGCCGGGGTGGCGATAATGTTGTAATCACCTGCCAGGATCAGCGGCTCCTCGTAGGCCAGCAGGGACTTGGCGTGGGCTTCGAGACGGCGCATCCAGGCCAGTTTGTAGTCAAACTTTTCGCCCGGAAACGGGTTGCCGTTCGGCAGATACAACCCGCCGAACCGGAGGGCACCCGACTTCACCGAAATGGTGGCTTCAATGTAGCGTGATTGCACGTCAGCGGGATCGCCGGGCAGGCCGCGCATCACGTTTTCGAGCGGTAGTTTCGACAACAGCGCGACGCCATTGAACCCCTTTTGGCCGTGGGTCGCCACGTTGTAGCCGAGTGCTTCGATGTCGGCGGCAGGGAAGCCCTCGTCGATGCTTTTGATCTCCTGCAGGCAGACGAGATCGGGCGACGACTCCTTGAGCCAGACCAGCAGTGGCTCAATACGGGCTTTGACGCCGTTGATGTTCCAGGTCGCAATTTTCATCGGTCTGCTCGGTCTCGATCAACTGGGAGGTCAGCTGGCGGCGTGAAACGGTTTACCAAGGCATTTCGGCGCGGCAACCCGGAACTTTGTTTGTGACGTCGCCGTCGGGCGCGACATCAGCACGACAACGACGATAGTCGCCAAATACGGCAGCATCGCCAGAATCTGCGCGTCGACCTGGAAGCCGAGCCCCTGGGCATGCAGTTGCAGGATCGAGATGCCGCCAAACAGATAAGCGCCCGCCAAAACACGTAGTGGCCGCCAAGTCGCGAATACGACCAGCGCGAGAGCAATCCACCCCCGGCCAGAGGTCATTTTCTCGACCCAGAACGGTGTTTGCACCAAACTCAAATAGGCGCCACCCAGGCCCGCGCAAGCGCCGCCAAACGCAATCGCTGCCAGCCGGACAGCAACAACAGAATAGCCAATGGCATGGGCGGCATCATGGTTCTCGCCGACTGCTTTGAGGATCAGGCCGGAGCGTGTCCGGTCCAGGAACCAGGCCACCGCAATTGCCAAAACAACTGCCGCCGGTACCAGCGGATCTATCGACGCGCTCTCCGTCAGTGCAATTTTCGGAAACAGCGGCGCGCTCTTGCCCGTGAAGTTCTGGCCGAGCAGCGCCGACAAGCCGAGCCCGAAAATGGTCAGTGCGAGGCCGCTAGCGACTTGGTTGGCCAGCAATAGCTGGGTCAGGACACCGAACAACAACGCCATGGCGATGCCAGCCAGCATGCCGCTAATGAGGCCTATTGCGGGGCTGCCCGTGACGAACGCCGCAATAAACGCCGCGACTGCGCCGACCACCATCATGCCCTCCACGCCGAGGTTGAGCACGCCAGCCCGTTCGACAACCAGCTCGCCGAGGGCGGCAAAGATCAGCGGCGTGGCGGCAACGAGCAGCCCGACAACAATGGCGATGAACAGGGTCAAGGGACTAGCCCTTCGCTTCCAGCTCAGTACGCAGCTTCTCTTCCTCGTATTGGATGAACCAGCCGATCATCTGTCGCCAAAGCGCCTCGCACAGATCGGGCGGCACGCCCTTTTCGGTGGCAATGGCACGGACTTTGTCGATCACCTGCTGGTTACGCCACGGCACATTGGCGGCCGCCTTTTCCCCGAGTTTGATCTGCCAGGCGCGTTCGACATAACCAAAGCGTTCAGCGATCAGCGTCACTAATGCCGCATCGATGCGGTCAATTTCGGCCCGCACTTCTGGCATGTTGGCGCAATCGGCGGGAAGTTTGACGGCAGGGGACATGATGGACTCTGGGGTTGCTGCAAGATGAAAAGTCCCGCAAACGCTAGTCCATCCCGCACAGCGCAGCAACCGCTTACGGTTTGGCCAGTTTCTTGGTGCCAACAATCGAGGAGCCGCCCGTCTTGAGTGGGCGCACAGTATTGTACATGTTGCACTTTTTCTCTGGCCGGTAGTACTCGATCATGACGCAGCTGGAGGTGCTGAGGCAGCGTTCGACGCATTGCTCGTAGGTGCCGCCATATTTGATGTCAAAGCCGGGACCTTCAACCCACATGCCGGTGGTTTTCTCCATCATGGATGGGGCGGGGACTGGAACCGGAGTCGGAGCTGGGGTTTGCGCCAGGGCCGACGCCGCTGAAAGCATGATAGCGGCGAGCGCAGTGATGCCGCCAAATCCAAGGCGTGAAAATCCGGTGGCTGTCGTCATCATCGTTGGTCCTTATTCGCTAGATTGGGCAGCTTATTGCGAACGCACGCTAGTGCGCAAACGGTACCGAAATTGGGCGTGTTTGGGTCTAACCCGTGGCCGTTTTGCGAGACGGAAAATGCATCTGAAGCCTATGAGATTAATGGAAAATTAACGCCAACAGCGGAACAAAATACCGACACTTTGTAGGGCCATCTCGACGTTCCCAGTTGTGGAGATTTACACATGACACGCCTGAACGGACAGTTGTCGCGCCGCGATCTCATCAAGACATTCGGATTGTCGGCACTTTTGCTCCATCCTGTATTGCGCAGCATGGCGTACGCCGCCGAAACCCCCTTCAACAAGGCCCCCCGCTACATTCTGTTCTTCAAAGGGGGGGCGTTCTATCCGACTAAGACCAATCCGAACTCCTTGTCGGATCTCAGTGGTACGCCGATTGCGCCGCTGCAGCCGCATGCCTCGGATATCATCCTGTTCAAGAACATGAACATCCATGGCGGCAGTCCGAAGAGCGACGGCTATAAGGAAGAGCATGCCGCTGGCGTGATCGGCTGCTCGACTGGCAATACCTATAAATATTTCCAGAATGACGCCTACTTTGCGTACACAGATAACGAATCCATTGATGTTCGCATCGCCAACCACTATCAATCCCGCGCTGATCTCAAAGACGTG
>JAYSVA010000218.1:0-8345 GCA_043718785.1 Hyphomicrobiaceae bacterium | reverse complement strand
CCGTAGGGCGCAAAAGCCCCCTTGCGCCTTGCGCCGCGACTGGGTGAGATCATGCCGTTTAATCCGTGCACGCGGAGAGACGGCGCAATACGCAATTGGGCTATTGCGCCCTACGGTTCCGCATTCTTGATAAGGCCACTCCTATGATCACTCTCCCAAAAACTCCGTCATTCCGGTTGGATGGGCGGCGCGCGCTGGTGGCGGGCGGGTCGCGTGGTATTGGGCTGGCGAGCGCTGTGGCGCTGGCTGAGGCGGGGGCGCATGTCATCGTCGCAGCGCGCGGCAAGGCGGAGCTAGACGAGGCGGTGGCCGCCCTCAAAGCCGCCGGACATTCCGCCGAAGCGCTGGTGCTGGATATCGCCGATCTGCCCGCGCTGACCGCCGCGTTTGCCGCCATCGGCAAACTCGACGTGTTCGTCAACAGCGCCGGGATTGCCCGACACAGCCAAGCCTTCGACACCAAACCGGATGACTACGATGCGGTGATGGGCGTCAACGTCCGCGCAGCGTATTTCGCCTCGGTCGGCGCGGCCAAGGCGATGCTCGCTGGCGGTAAAGGCGGCTCGATCATCAACATCTCATCGCAGATGGGCCATGTCGGCGGCATTGACCGAGGCGTTTACGCCGCATCAAAACACGCACTCGAAGGCATGACCAAATCGATGGCGATCGAGTGGGGACCGCACAACATCCGCATCAATACGATCTGCCCAACCTTCATCCGCACCGCCCTGTCCGCACCGACGTTCAACAATCCGGAACGCAAAGCCTGGATCATGTCGAAGATCAAGCTCACCCGCGTCGGCGAAGTCGAAGACATCATGGGCGCCGTCGTGTTCCTGGCGGGCGATGCCGGCAGCCTGATCACCGGCACCTCCCTGCTCATCGACGGCGGCTGGACGGCAGGTTGAGCCGTTCATTTGCCCCGGAACACGCCATCCTTGAAGAACACGCGAAACGGCGTGGTGCCCGCAGCGCCACCCTCAAACGCGCGCCACTTGCCGTTGTTGCACAGGATGCCACCCTGCTCCGGCACCGCGTCAAACTCGATGACGTTGGCGTAAACGGCCGGGTTATCACCAGCAGGCACCGCCATAAACGTGGTGATGCACTTCGCCCCCGTGATCACCGGGTCATAGCCCTTGATCATCATGCCGCCCCCGCCCGTCGACGGAAACGTGCTCGTCAGCACCGGCCACGCCGCGTAGTCGTCAACGGCGTGGGCACCCGAAGTGCAAGAGGCAATCAGGATCAGGCTGATCAGGAAACGTTTTGACACGGGTGCACCTCGGGACAGAGCAACGAACACCACCAAGTTACGAGCGTCCCAGCCGATAGTTTCATCTCAAGCCAATCTCATGCCTCGTGGGGTCTTTCGCATCTGGAAGCGCAAGCGGCCGCCCCTCACCCTCGGCTTGATCGGGCTTGCGCCTGATCAGCCTACACCCTCTCTCACGTCAAGGAGACGGGGAGAGGGGAGGTGAAGCGCGTTCGGCCATATAAATAAACGGGAATTTGCCCTCTCCCCGTTTTGACGGGGAGAGGGTGTAGGTCGATTTGGCGGCAAGCCAAATCAGACCGAGGGTGAGGGGCGGCCACACAAAGATTGCCAACTCAAGCCCCCCCACCCGCCAGCGCCAGCAGCGCTTTGAGCGCCTCCCCTTCTGTGGTCACGGACGTGTCGAGCTGCGCGTCGGCTTTGGCGTAGAGGGCTTGGCGGCTTTGCAGGATGGCTTTGAGGTCGTCCATGGCTTGGCGACTGGACTTCATCGGCCGCAGATCGCCTTGCGCGGCCACCCGGTCCATATGCGTCTCGGGCTTGGCCGATAGCCAGATGACGAAGCACCCGGACAGCAGCAGGTCGAACGTGTTGGGCTCCGTCACCAAGCTGCCGCCGGTGGCGATGACGCAGGCTTCGTTGGCGGCGATGGTTTGGGCCAAACAGGCATACTCGCGGGTGCGAAATCCGGCCTGGCCTTCGCTGGCGAACACCTCCGCCAAGTCCATGCCACTAGAGCGCTCAATCTCGCGGTCGAGTTCGATGAAGTTCAAACCCAGCGCCGCCGCCAACTTCAGTCCGAGCGTGGTTTTGCCCGCCCCGCGCAAGCCAATCAGGGCGATGCGTTTCGGCCCGTTCGCTTGGCGCGGCGTCGCATCCACCTTGCGGAACTTGGCGGTGATCAGCGCCCGCGCCTCCGCCAGTTCGCCCGGGCTCAGCCGTTCGAGCTGGTTAATGGCCATCGTCAGATCAACCGAGCGGTCATTGTGCTCAGACACTAGATCAGCGACGCGCACACTCATCGCCGCTGCGATCTGGCGCAGCACCAGCAGCGAGGCGTTGCCAGCGCCGCGCTCCAGTTCCGCCAGATAGCGCTCGGACACGCCCGATGCGAGCGCCAGCACTTTGCGCGACATGCCGCGCCCTGCCCGCGTCAGCCGCAGCCGCTCGCCAACGAGGTGCAGATACGTCTCATCGCGCGGATCGCCACCACGGCGAGGCTCAGCAGCTGTTTTTTCGTCCGTCATTTGTCCACCGCTTACGCGAGATGAGGCGTTTCATAGTTCAACACCTTCAAGTCGCAGTCCTTCGGCGAGATGAACAGCACACCACCGGTGCCCTGCAGCGTTTCCGCCGCCTGCGCGATCTTGGCCGGGTTATTGAGATATTCGACCATCATGAGGGCCTTGCCAGCAGCTTTGGCCTTCAGCAACAAATTGCGAGAAAACTCGATCTCGTCCGCCGGGTTCAACTTTTCTGGGCCGTTCAGGCCGTACAGCAACGACTCCTTCGCCACCCCGTCAATCGCCTGCATCAACTCACGATGCTCCAGCAGCGTCTCGGCATTTTGCATGATCACCAGAAAATTCGGGTCTTTAGACTTCAGCGACTGGGACATTTTGACCACGAACTTGACCATATCGCCTTCGATGTCCGGACGCGTCGCCGCCACCTTCGGCAGCTTCTGCTGCAGGTCCTCGAACACATCGCATTTATCGAGATAAACGCCGTCAAAACCCAGCGCCTGGATGCGGTCCAGGTAGGACCCTGGCGAACCGCAAACCACGGCTTGCCATTCCGGCTCCCAGAAGCTGACAGTAAAGTTGCCCTTCCAATCCTTGTTCTCGTCCAGCAGCCATTTTGGTTGGCGGCTTTTCCAGGCGTCGTTCCAGTAAAAGCGATAATCCTCCGCTTCGCCAATCGACACGTACGAGACCACTAAGCGGCGGCTGCCGTCCGGCTTGCGCTTTAGCTTCGCCATTTCCGCCGGGGTGATGACCTGTTCTTCGCTGCCGTCGCGCGAGTAGTCGATCACCAGCAGATCAAATGGCGAAGCTGCCGCGTGATCCACATCAAGCTTCTGCAGCTGATAGCCCCAGCTTTTGATGTTGGCGACGGCGGGCCGCTTCGGATCAACCGCCCCAACATTTGGGCTAACGACCGGGCGCAACGGCCGGTTTTTCGGCTCCGATTGGCTGCGGGAATGCGGCACGGTCGGGGCCTCACTCGCAGGATTAGCCGCCCGCTCAGCTGGATCAGAGCCAGGCGTCGCCTGCCGTTTTGGCGCGGGCGCATTGGCCGCCTGATCCGACCGGTTGCCAGATTGCAGGCGTCCCCACAGATACGCAGCCAGCACCGCCACGACAAAAAGCCCGATCAGCAGCACAATATTGGTCACAGTCATTCGTCAGCCTCCTCAGCCGCATTCCGTTGATTTCGTTCTACCCCTGAGAATAATCCAGGCCGACACCCCCGGGGATAACTTTTCTCAGGTATTTTTTGTTTTCAGCGTTAACGGCGGCATCGGCTCAGTTATTGCCCCGTGGCGCGGTTGGCGAGCCCGGCGGTTTCTCAGGTTGATTGCCGTCACCGAGGTCGAGCCGGGTGAGCAACAGCGGCAGGCCCTCAGCGTTGGCGCGCTTGGTGATGTCCGTCCGGGCCGCATCGGACTGGGCGTACTCGACCAGCAACAGCAGCCCCCCAGCTTTGCGGGCGGCGCGCATCTGCTCCAGGCTATGAGCGATCTCTGACTCGGGGTTCAACACCTCGGGCCCGTTGAGGCCGTAGAACAGGCTTTCCTTGGCCACACCGTCGATCACCTTGCGCACCGCCGCATGTTGCACCAGCTCCTCAGCATTTTGCATGATCACCATGAACTCCGGGTTGAGCCGACGCGCATAAGCCGACAGCCGTTCGATGAATGTGATCATGTCGGCTTCGGCTTTGGGGTTTTGCTTCGCCCAATCACTATAGACATCGACCCGGTCGAGATAAACGCCATCGAAACCTGCGCGGATGATGCTGTCGAGGACCTTTTCCGGGCCGCCGAACATGATCGACTGCCAACCCGGCTCCCAGAATTTAACGGGGTAGTTGCCTTCCCATTGCGGGTTCTCCTTGCCGAGCCACGACGGGCGGCTGCCGGGCTTCTCCAGCCATTCCCACTGCCAGTAGTTGCGGTAGTCCTCCGCCTCGCCCACCGACAGATACGACAGCATAATGCGGCGGCGACCATCCGGGCGTCGTTTCATGATTGCGACTTCGGCTGCCAGCAGTGGCCACTCCATAAAATAGCGGCGGTCATTGCTGTAATCGATGACCATCAGATCGAACGGGGAGGCGGCAATCTCCGTCGGCGTAATATGGCGCAACTGGTAGTCCCAGGACTTGACCGCAGCGAGACGGGCGCGCCGGGCCTCTTCGGCGGCGGGGGCGGTGGTGGCAATGGCAGCTGGATTGTTGGTCGATGGCTTGCGCTGCGCCACAGCGTTAGTGCTCGCAAAGGCAACCACCAGCCCCATGATCCCCAGCCCCATCCATTGAACGCGTTGACGCACAACCCACCTCAACCTGCCGCATACTGCCCCGTCTGTCGAACAGCCGTGTGACGCCGTCAAGGCTTGCGATGCGTAAGGGTCAAGCCGGCTGGGCCAAGGGCGTGCCGCGATAAAGCTCGTCGACCGCCAAGAGCATGTCGATGCAGCTCAGGTGTGCGGTGTTTCCGGTGACAGCGATGCTGGCATCCGTCGCCCAGCTGCCATCGGGCTGGCGCTGGAACAACTCAACCTTCGCGTCGGTCGTGTGGACCAGCAGAATCTCCCGCACTGTGGGAATGCTAGCGTAGAGCCAAACGCTTGCTCGCGTCGCTTTCGCGTTTGACGGCGACAGGATTTCGACCAGAAGCACCGGATCGCGCATCGTTTTGTCGGTGAGCGATAGCGGGGTGCAGGATACGCCGAGATCCGGGATCTTGACGTTGAATTTGCCCTGCATTTTGGGCTGGACGCCGGTTTCAGTCCCAACCCAACACAAGCTTCTGGTCGCCTCCAGATGGCGACGGATCAGGTAAGCTAACGTGGCCTGTAGTTGATTGTGGATCGGCAGCGCCGGGGCCATGGCAACCAGGTAGCCGTCGACCAGTTCATACTTCGTGGCTGTGCCATCGTCCGGCATGTCAAAGAATTCGTCCGCAGTCATAGGCGGCGGCAGATGTTTTGCTGGTCGGCGGGCAGCAGCGGTCATGAAATGTCCCAGAAGCTCGAACCTATTCAGGCTCACTGTTCCTAGCACAGCTGATGATCTAGCGGCAGGCCTTAAAAATGCTGGCCGGGGTACCAGAGCTGGCCGAGGTTGCGCGGGCCGACGTAGGGCACGAAGCCCTCGGCCTCGATGCGGCGCTTGGCGTCCATTGCCGTGGCTTTGGCGGTGACGTAGTCGATGACGAACACGCCGCGCCCGGCTTTTTTGGCCAATTTCAGGTTTTCGATGGTATAGCCGACCGATTTTGGGTTGTTGGCACGCTGGCTCATATCCTCGCCGTAGAACAGTGATTCCTTGGCGACGGCATCGATGGTTTTGATCATTTTCGGGCTGTCGAGCAGCTCTTCGGCATTCTGCAGGATAACCAGGAACTCAGGTGCTACCTTGCGGGCATGGGCACCAAGGCGGGCGACGAAATCGATCATTTTGTTACGGCTGTCGGCGCACTCGCTGGTGATCTCGCTGTAGACATCGACCCGGTCGAGATAAACGCCGTCAAACCCGGCCTCGATCAGCTTGTACAGCGGTGACGCTTCAATGCTGTTGTAGAGGTTGCGGCCATCGGCATCACCGAGGATGGTGAGCTGCCAACCTTCCTTACAGAACCGGATGATGCGGTTGCCCTTCCACTGCGGGTTTTCCTGCATCAGCCAGTCCGGCGCATCTTCCGACAAGTATTCTTCGTCGAAATAGTCCGGCCGGTAGTCCTCAGCTTCGCCGATGGAGAGATACGACACCACAGTGCGCGGGCTGCCATCTGGCTTGCGCTTCAGGCGGGCGACCTGCTCCGGCGTGAACGGTTTGCCCGACGCCAGGCCTGTAGTTGCATCTAATACCAGCACGTCATACAGCGATTTTTCAAGCTCTTCGAGGCTGATGCCGTTCAGCTGATAACCCCAACTCTTGGCGCTGGTCATGCGGGCCAGACGGCGCTTTTCGGCTTCGGCGGCGGTGATGGTCGGGCCACGTTGCGGGTTCGCGGTAGCAGGCGCCGCTCGCTGCGGACGGGCCGCAGGCTTGGGCGCCGGGGCCGATAGCGTCGGTGCCAGCAGATCCTCGATGCCGCGTGCCGCTGATGCGGGGGCGGCACTACATGCCAGCAGGCCCAGCAGCACTAAACCGCGCGAAATCGCACGCGTCGAGATCGACAAACACCGATGGGTAGCTTTTTCCATAACGAACAACCCCGCCGCGAACGCAAGCCTGCACCTAACCGTGGCGCTAAACCGTTGATGCTCACTTAACCGCAGACCGGTGCAAAAATGTGGCTTGGGCGGATACAGTCCTGAACGCAGGGCGATTCAACTCTCCACTGCATCCTCACGCCTCCCCGGACATCAGATCAGCGCTCGCGCTGTTCTGATGTCCGGGGTCTTTACCGGATGCCTTGGGGCTAAATCTCGCGTCACACTCAGCCGGAAAGATCCCGGACATCCGGATCGAGCTTCGCTCGAAACGGATTCCGGGAACGCGTGAGGATGGGTTTTTGCCAAGAACTGAGCAGCCCTGCCCCCGGAACGCAGCAACCTGTGGATAGCGGTAACAAGGCTGACGTTTTTCACTTAAAGGCGGCGAATCACTTACACCTTTGCGTATGCGCTTCTCACCCACCCTACTTGATGAAATTCGTGCCCGCCTGTCGGTCAGTCAGGTCGTCGGGCGCAAGGTGGCGTTGAAGCGCAAGGGGCGCGAGTTTGGCGGGCTTTCACCGTTCAAGACTGAGAAGTCGCCATCGTTTTTCGTCAATGATCAGAAGGGCTTCTACCATTGCTTCGCGTCCGGCGAACATGGCGACATCTTCAAATTTCTGATGACGACCGAGGGCCTGAGCTTCACCGAAGCCGTCGAACGACTGGCCAACGAAGCCGGTGTACCACTGCCGAAAGCCACCGCTCAAGACGCTGAGCGCGAGAGCGAGCGCACCCGGCTATATGCCATGCTGGAACTCTCCGCCGCGTTTTTCGAGGCCCAGCTGCAAGGTCCAAACGGCGCTGAGGCTCGTGCCTACCTGGAAAAGCGCGGCGTTAAGGCGGCGACGATCAAAAAGTTCCGCCTCGGCTACGGCCCGAAAGGCCGGGCGATGCTGAAGGAGCACCTGGCCAAGGCCGGTTTCACCACCGAGGAAATGATCACCTCCGGCATGCTGATCGGCGGCGAAGATATCCCCGTCGCCTATGACCGGTTCCGGGACCGCGTGATGTTTCCGATCACCGACCTGAAGGACCGGCCGATCGCCTTCGGTGGCCGCGCCATGCAGAAGGATGAGCGTGCCAAGTACTTGAATTCGCCGGAAACGCCGCTGTTCCACAAGGGCGGCATCCTGTTCAACGCCGCCAAAGCTCGTCCCCTCGCGTTCGAGCGCGAACAGGTGATTGCGGTCGAGGGCTACATGGACGTCGTGGCGCTGACGGAGGGCGGGTTCGGCCAGTCCGTCGCGCCACTCGGCACGGCGCTGACCGAGGATCAGGTGAAGCTGCTGTGGCGGATGACGCCGGAGCCGATCCTATGCTTCGATGGTGATGCGGCCGGCCAAAAAGCCGCCTACCGCGCCGTCGATACGGTGCTGCCGCACCTGAAACCGGGCATCAGCGTCGCCTTCGTCTTCCTGCCTGATGGCCTCGACCCCGACGACATGATCCGCCAGCAGGGCGCCGACGCCATGAAAGCCGCGCTGGCCAACGCCAAGCCGCTGTCGGAAGTGCTGTTCGACCGCGAATGGGCCGCTGGCGAGTGGACCACGCCGGAACGCCGCGCCCGGCTGGAAGCGCAATTGCGGGCGCTGGTGCTGAAGATTGCCGACCCGAGC
>JAYSVA010000217.1:0-8370 GCA_043718785.1 Hyphomicrobiaceae bacterium | reverse complement strand
CGCCCCGATTTTCGCCGCGATTTTCGTTGAAGCGGTCACGACCGGAACGCTCTTGCGGACGCCCTTGCTGATCCGGCCCCTGCTGCCCCTCTACCGGGCGGCGCTGCGGACGGTCATCAAAGTTGCGCTGTGGCCGGTCCTGATTGCGGTCCTGCTGCGGGCGGTCATTGCGGAACGGACGGTCTTCACGTGGCCCGCGATCATCACGGGGACGATCCCGATTACCGTCACGATTTCCGTCGCGGTTTCCATCTCGATTGCCGTCGCGGCCTTCGCGCGGGGTGAACTCGCGCTCGCGGTTGCCGCGATCCTGCCCACGGTCCTGGCCCCGCTCTTGGCTACCACGATCTGGCCGTGGCTCCCGCTCGGGGCGGGCAGCTGCAGCATCTCCGCCAGCATAGAGGCCTGGCTGCGGTTCCTGCCCACGAATCTGGCCGTTAGCATCGGTTTGCTGATCGTCACTGTCGTCAGACGTGTCATCATCAGACTGGAAACGAGAGCGCGGCATCACACCGGCTTGCAGTGCCGGGTTCGGCGCTTGCCCTGCCGCTTCAGCAATCTGCTGTTCGCGGTAGGTCAGAATGATGCGGTTGTAGTGCTCGGCATGCTGGAGATAGTTCTCCGCCAGCACTGGGTCACCCGACGTTTGCGCGTCACGAGCAAGTTGCATGTACTTCTCGGCAATATGCGCCGGGTTACCGCGAATCTTGACGTCAGGACCCGTCGACTCGAAACTGCGAGTCAAAGGGTTCTGGCCCTTGCGGTTGTTATTATTGTTGTTGCTACTGCTGCTTTGATTATGATTGCTGTGGCTATGGCCGCCATTAGTTCGGCCACGGCCTCGGCGATTTTGTTGTCCCTGCCTCATGGGCTCCCATTCTCTATCTTGTTCGAGATTTGCTGGGCCTATCGTGACCAACCGCCCGAATCCGAGGCTCTGCCTCCCGATTCAGACGACAGTTGGCACGTCGACTTGTTACCGTAACGTTCGGTAGAGTGACGATGCTAAAGCCTAATCCGCAAACTGCACGTCGCACACGACTTACCGGTGCGGCATCGTCTCAGTTGCTGGCTTAGTTGGCTGGCCCATCGGCCAGTGTTCAGATTGCCTAGGTTTCGCTTACCTGCGTGTCACGTGCACCAATCTTGACGCAGTCCCAATCGGGAAAAAAATGCGGACGGATGCAGCAATCAAATTAGCTGCGAGAAGGCTAGCGCGAATACGCGTAAATTCAAAGCGATTTTTCACGTGCGGCAATGTCGCGTGTCCGGATAGCCACACAACGTGGGTTGCCGCCGAGGTCTCGCGTCACGGTTGGAGCGGGCCGGGCGGCATTTTCCAGCAGCTTTGACACAGCCGCCGCCTGATCGAACCCGATCTCCAGCACCAGCCAACCGTCGGGAACCAAGGCAGCAAAGCCGCTGGCGATGGCGCGATAGAACACTAGCCCGTCCGCACCGCCATCGAGGGCTGCCATTGGATCGAACTCGCGAACGTTTCGGTCGAGGCCGGGGATAACGGCGGATTCGATGTAGGGTGGGTTGGAGATGATCAGATCGAACGGCCCATTCATGCCGCCAAATCCAGGGCTGAGCATGTCGGCAACGCGCAACTCGCACCGGTCCGCCACGCCAAGCTGGCGGGCGTTCTGGGTTGCTGTAGCAACGGCCTCCGCGCTGATGTCGCAGCCGATGCCCGTCGCCTGCGGCAGCTCCGCTAGCAGAGTCAGCAGTACACAGCCCGTGCCGGTGCCGAGATCGAGGATGCGCAACGGCCGCTGCCGTCCGCCTTCGGCATCAGCGATTTTCAGCACCACGTCGATCAGCGTTTCCGTATCCGGGCGCGGGTCGAGCGTGGCGGGCGAGAGCCGGAATTCGCGGCCGTAAAACTCCTGCGTGCCGAGAATGCGCGACAGTGGCTCGCCTGCTAGTCGGCGATTGGCGGCAGCGGTGAGGGCGGTCGCGCGGTCACCTAACGGTCGATCCGGACGACTGATCAAATCGACATCGGTGATGCCCAGCGCGCCGATCATCAGCCAGCGCACTTCAAGCTCCGGCGTTTGGATGCCGACGTCGTCGAACAACTGAACCATATCTCGCTGCGCCTGCGAACAGGGCGTGTCCGACCGGAAGTGGCCAGCTGCGACGGCCTCAGTGTGTTGCACCCTGGGTCCTCGGGACAAGCCCGAGGATGACACCTGCGGGGAGGCGGCGTCGAGAACAGCCTCGGGGATTTGAGATTTACTCACATCCGCCCTCCCGTCTCCATGTCAAGGAGCAGCTTGGTTTGGTGATCGGTCGTCAGCGCGTCGACCAGCTCGTCGAGGCACTGGCCCTGCATCATCGCGTCGAGCTTGTGCAGCGTCAGGTTGATGCGGTGGTCGCTGACCCGGCCCTGGCCGAAGTTGTAGGTGCGGATGCGCTGCGAGCGGTCGCCCGAGCCGATCTGGTCACGGCGCGCCGACGAGCGCTCATCATCGACACGCTGGCGTTCCAGGTCATAGAGCCTCGATTTCAGCACCGCTAAGGCCAGTTTGCGGTTCTGGTGCTGCGACTTCTCCATCGACACCACCATCATGCCGGTCGGCAAATGGGTGATGCGCACCGCCGACTCGGTCTTGTTGACGTGCTGGCCGCCCGCGCCCGATGCCCGCATTACGTCGACGCGCAGATCCTCGGGCTTGATGTCGAGTTCGACATCCTCGGCCTCGGGCAGCACGGCGACCGTGGCAGCGGAGGTGTGGATGCGTCCCGACGCTTCGGTCGCGGGCACGCGCTGCACCCGATGCACGCCGGATTCGAACTTGAGGCGAGCGAACACGCCAGCGCCTGTCACTGACGCGACGACTTCCTTGTAACCGCCGAGATCGCTTTCCGAGAGCGAGATCAGCTCAACCTTCCAGCCCTTGAGGTCAGCATAGCGCGTGTACATTCGGAACAGGTCGGCGGCGAACAGCGCGGCTTCGTCGCCGCCGGTGCCGGCCCGCACTTCGAGGATGGCGCTGCCCTGGTCGGCCTTGTCCTTCGGCAGCAGCAACACCGTCAGGTCATATTCAAGCGCCGCCAGCTTCGGCTTCAGCTCCATCAGCTCATCGGACGCCATCGTCCGCATGTCTTTGTCGCCGCTGGTGTCGTTGGCCATCGCTTCGAGATCAGCCACCTCGCGGCTCGTCGCTTGCACCTTACGCACCGCCTCAACCAGCGGCGTGATTTCGGCGAACTCTTTGTTGAGCTTGACGAACTGCGCCTGGCTGACGCCCGAATTCAGCTCATGCTGCAGCGTTTCCCAGCGCTCAATGATCTTCTCTAGGCGTTCGGTTGGAATGGATGTGGTCATGGGTCAGCTTCGCAATTTGAGTGCAGCAACAGGCGGGGTCAGAAGTAGACGCCGCCTCGCTACAATTCGATGCTGTCGCCCTCAGCGAACCGGTGCAACTGGCCCCGGATGTCGGCATGCCCAGCCTCAATCCAGGCGTCCATGCGCTCGGTCAACCGGGCGCAATCCAGCGACAGGATCATCGCCTTCACCGGACCAATAGAGGCGGGCGCCATCGAGATCGAACGGAAACCAAGACCGATCAGCGCCATCGCCGTGACCGGACGCCCGGCCAGTTCGCCACACAGCGTCACCGGCGTGTTGTGCTTCTCGCCAGCCTTGACAATCGACCGCAAAGCCCGAAGACCCGGGGTCGAGAGCGCATCATAACGCCCCGATACGCGGGCGTTGCCGCGATCCGCCGCGAACAGGAACTGCATCAGATCGTTGCTGCCGACCGAGACGAAATCCACTTTCGGCATCAACGCATCGAGATCGAACAGCAGGCTCGGCACTTCGAGCATCACGCCGATATGAATAGCCGTCGGCTCAGCCCAACCACCGCGCTGCCGCAGGATCGCCTGCTCGCGCGCGATCAGTCGCTTGGCCGCATCAATCTCGGATACCGCCGAGACCATCGGGATCATCAGATTAAGCTCACGCCCCGCCGACGCCCGCAGCAACGCGCGGATCTGGGTGCGCAGCAGGCCGGGCCGGTCCAGCGACATGCGGATCGCGCGCCAGCCGATGGCCGGGTTCTCCTCGCTGACGTGGCGCATGTACGGCAGCACTTTATCGCCGCCAATGTCGAGCGCCCGGAACACCACCGGCTTGTCGCCAGCTTCGGCCAAAATCTGCGAATAATTGAGCGTCTGGCGGTCGAGGCGTGGGAACGTGTCGGAGATCATGAACTGCAATTCAGTGCGAAACAGGCCAACGCCATCAGCACCCGACTCGCGCAGATGCGGCATGTCGACGAGCAGCCCGGCATTGATCTTGAGCTGGACCCGCACGCCGTCCTTGGTCACGGCTGGCCGGTCACGCAGCGCCAGATATTGGGTCTGCCGCCGGGCTCGGAACCGCGCTTTGTCGGCATAAGCCGCAATCACCTCAGCTGACGGGCGCAGATGCACCGATCCATTCTCAGCGTCGATAATGGCAGCGTCACCAGTGGACACCCGCTCGATGATGCCGCGTGCCTGTCCGACAGCCGCAATGCCCAGCGCCTTGGCGACAATGGCGACGTGGCTCTGCGCCCCGCCATCCTCGATGATCAAGCCGCGTAGCTTCGCCCGATCATAATCGAACAGCTCAGCCGGCCCCATATTGCGGGCGACCAGGATCGTATCTGGCGGCAGATCCATATTGGCATCGGCGGCCTTCTCCCGACCGGCCAGAATGCGCAACAGCCGGTCGCTGAGATCGTCGAGATCGCGCATCCGCTCACGCCAGTAGGCATCGTTCTGGCGCAGCATCCGCTGCCGCGTCGAGTTCTGCACCCGCTCGACAGCGGCTTCCGCCGTCAGGCCCTCGTTGACCGCGTCGCGCATCCGTCGCAGCCAGCCTTTATCGTTGGCGAACATGCGGTAAGCTTCGAGCACGTCGCGGTGCGCGCCCGCTTTCGACAGCGTCTCGTGCTCCAGCATATCGTCGAGACTGGCCTTCAGCCGCGTCACCGCCGCTTCGAGACGCTCCGTCTCGATGACTGGATTGTCAGCTAGCAGCTTGGTGACGACAACACGCGGCTCATGCAGCACGATATGGCCGAGCGCGATGCCATCGGCCATCGTCTCGCCCTTGACCACGGTCATCGCCGTCCGCGCTACGTCGGCAGACGGCCCCGCGCCTGCGATGGCACCCGCAATCAGGTGCTCGGTGATAACCATCGCCGTAGTCTGCAGAACCTCGACGTCCTCCTCGGAATACTCGCGGAACGTGCGGTTCTGCACCACCAGCACGCCGTAGACCACGCCGCCGCGCAGGATCGGCACCGCCAATAGCGAGTGGTAGATGTCTTCGCCAGTTTCCGGCCGATACGAGAACGCCGGGTGATGTTGGGCATCCGGCTCATTCACCGGAATCGCCATTTCAGCGCAACGACCGACCAGACCTTCGCCACGGTTCAGCCGGGTATTGTGCACGGCATCGCGGTTGAGGCCTTCGGTGGCGAACAGCTCCAACGACCCGTCCTGCCGCTTGACGTAGATCGAGCAGACTTCGGCGACCATCAAACCAGAAATCTGCAACACGATCTTGTCAAGGCGCGATTGTCCATCGCCTGGCTCGGCCATGATTTCGCGCAGCCGACGCATAATCGAGCGAAGGGCCGGCTCCTTGTTCATGGTCCGTGCATCCTCCCCGGGTCGAAGCAAAAAATTCTACGATCACATGGCCACCGCCACGATCAGCAAGTTGTATGTCGGTTAGCACAAGAAGCGAACAACAGCATGGAAAACTGCGCCAAAATCATGCATCAAATTGCACAAATTTTTCGCGCCACAGCCAAAACCACCATTTCGCACACGCCCTATGCGGTGGTCTAACGCAGACCCAGCCTTTGATGGGGGCGGTCTAACTATTTGTCGTCGAGACCGTACAGCGTGTGCAATGTCCGCACGGCCAGTTCAGCGTAGGCGGCATCGATCAACACACTGATTTTGATCTCCGAGGTGGTGATCGCCAGAATGTTGATGCCGCGTTCTGATAGCGCCTTGAACATCATCGCCGCGACACCCGCATGACTACGCATGCCAATGCCGATCACCGACACCTTGACCACGTCAGCTGAGCTTTTGACGTCGAAGTAGCCGATTTCCTTCTTGGCGTTCTTCAACACGTCGAGCGTGCGCGGCAGCTCATCGGCCTGCACCGTGAACGTCATGTCGGTGTGCTTGCCGTCGGCCGACAGGTTCTGCACGATCATGTCGACGTTGACGTTGGCTTCAGCCAGCGGGCCGAACACCGCAGCGGCGACGCCCGGTTTGTCGGCAACCTTGAGAATGGTGACCTTGGCCTCATTCTTCGAGTGCGCAATGCCGCTGACAACCTGCTGTTCCACGATTTCTTCCTCACCACAAACAATCGTACCGATATTTTCCCACGTGCCGCCCGATCTGACGGGGGCAATCGCCTCGGGTGCTACGAAGCTCGACAGCACCCGCGTGCGCATCTTGTAGACCATCGCCAGCTCAACCGAGCGGGTCTGCAGCACTTTTGAGCCGAGCGATGCCATCTCCAGCATCTCTTCGTACGACACTTTCGGCATCCGCTTGGCCTTCGGCACAATGCGCGGGTCCGTCGTATAGACACCGTCGACGTCCGTGTAGATGTCGCAAACGTCGGCCTTCAGCGCGATGGCAAGTGCGACGGCGCTCGTGTCCGAACCACCGCGACCGAGGGTGGCTAGACGCTGGCTCGCCGGCTCAATGCCCTGGAAGCCCGTCACCACAGCCACTTCGCCACCGACCATGCTGGCCAGCAGTTTCTCGCCCTTGATGTCGAGGATGCGGGCCGATCCGTGCGCCGTATCTGTCTCAACCGGGATCTGCCAACCCTGCCAGGACCGAGCCTTGATATTCATCGACTGCAACACGATGGCCAGCAGACCCGCCGTGATCGTCTCGCCGGAGGCCACAATCGCGTCGTACTCGCGCGCGTCGTGCAGCACCGAGGCTTCCCGTACCCAGGCAACGAGCTGGTTCGTCGTGCCCGACATCGCCGACACGACGACGGCGACTTGGTTGCCCGCATCCACCTCGCGCTTGACGTGGCGCGCCACGTTGCGGATCCGGTCCACATTGGCGACCGACGTGCCGCCGAATTTCATCACAACAACAGCCATAACGTCTGAACCTACTGGCAATGGACCATTTGACGCCAACTCGATGCCGCCGAGGGGCAGCATCTTTCCGCCCCTCTTATCGAGATCAAACCGGCCCTGCAACCGGTTGGTTCAATGCTGGGGCGCAGGCTCGAACGGTCTCACAGCCCTCGCTATCGCCCCGCCCACTTTGCGCTCGGCAATCTTCAGATCATAGCGGGTCTGCAGGTTGAGCCAGAACTCTGGCGACGTCTTGAAGTAGGCAGCCAACCGCAGCGCCGTATCAGCCGAAATGCCGCGTTTGGCATGAACAATGTCGTTGATGCGCGCAACCGGCACGTCGAGATCCCGCGCCAGCTTGTTCTGGCTCAGACCGAGCGGGCGCAAAAACTCCTCGGCCAGGATTTCGCCCGGAGGAATGGGATCCAACTGCGTTGTTGCCGTTTTTGTCATGGCCGTTTGCCCTTCAATGGTAGTCAACGATTTCGACATCAACGGCCCCATCGACCCATCGGAAGCATATGCGCCACTGATCATTGATGCGAATGGAGTACTGGCCTAGGCGATTTCCTTTGAGCGCCTCCAACCGGTTGCCCGGTGGAACCCGCAGATCGTCGAGTCTGCTGGCTGCTGCTAACATTTCGAGTTTGCGCCTCGCCACACGCTCGAAGGCTTGAAAACGGCGAATTTTTACGTCTTGGCTCAGTGCTTCGGTGTCTGCGCATCTGAAACTCTTGATCATACCGCCATCCACATTCCGAATAACGGTATACCGCAACCAGCGCTTGACAACAATGGCCTTTGCTCGTCGGATGCCGCACCACTTGACGGATGTGACTTCGCGATAATGGGGGCAACACGTGAGATCAGCACCAACACGACGCACGGTATTGGGCACGCTCGCAGCGGCGGCGGCTTTGCCTGCGACGACCGCCAGGGCGCAGCCAAAGCCTATTCGCCTCGCCAAGCAGTTCGGCATCTCATACCTGCCGCTGATGGTGATGGAGCATGAGAAGCTGCTTGAGGCACACTGCAAGAAGGCTGGTGTCGAGATCACGACGGAGTGGATGCAGTTCACCGCTGGCACCGCCATGAACGATGCGATCCTGTCGGGCAGCCTGGATTTCGCGTCTGGCGGCGTCGGACCGCTGCTGACGATCTGGGGCAAGACGCGCGGCAATCTCGCGGTCAAAGCCGTGGCCGCACTCAACGCCATGCCGATCCATCTGGTGAC
>JAYSVA010000216.1:0-3751 GCA_043718785.1 Hyphomicrobiaceae bacterium | reverse complement strand
GATGCTTCTTCACCAGATCTTCGATCATCTGCGGCGTGTAAGCGGTGCCCCACTCTATCTCGTGGCTGACGACGGTGGCCTGCAGCCGCCGTGCGATCTCGACTTTCAGGTGCCCAAAGCGCCCGAAGATCGGCACCAACACCTTGTCGCCGGGTTCAACAATGGACGCTAAGCACGCCTCAATGCCTGCCCGTGCGGTGCCGTCGATCAGGAATGTCTGCTGGTTTTTGGTTTTATAAACCAGGCGATACAGCGCCATTGTCTGGTTCATATAGGCCGTAAACTCAGGATCGAACTGGCCCTGGATCGGCACCGACATGGCACGCAGCACGCGCGGGTACAGGTCCACCGGGCCTGGGCCCATGAGCAGGCGCGGGCTGGGATCAAGCTCGCGGAAAATTTCAGGGATGGTCGGTGGGGTCATCTACTTGAGCTCCTGAGCGGCAAGGATCCATGCTCTCGAATGAACGCTAGCAACCCTGCCACCGGATTGTCACGTAGCACGCTGTCTTGGTCGCAGGGGCGAATGTCATATTCCTTAACAATGCGTGATAAAATTCAGCCGACGGCGAACCATGCATTGCTGTGGAATAAAATTTCGCCTAGTTTGATGGGGCGATTCGTCGCGCACAGTAAATCAATGAGCGTGACGGGGCAGCGTGGGTTTGGACGGCAACCGCCGACTGCGCGGGCTTAGACATGAGATACTTAGACAAGAAATACACAGGGGGCTCCCATGAGCATGGCTGATGAGTTCAAGGCATTTATTATGCGCGGTAACGTCGTTGATCTCGCCGTTGGCGTGATTATCGGCTCGGCATTCGGCAAGATCGTATCGTCGCTCGTCGAAAACATCCTGATGCCGATCATCGGTTTGGCGACTGGTGGCGTGGACTTCTCCAAAATGGGCGTAAAGCTCGGTTCGGCACCCGATGCTGCCATGTGGAAGTATGGCTTGTTCATTCAGTCGGTGTTTGACTTCCTGATCATCGCCGCTTGCATATTCGGCATTGTCAAAGCAATCAACTCGATGAAGAAGCCGACACCAGCGGTTGCTGATGCTGTTGCGCCGCCGCCATCACAGTCGGAAATCTACCTCAAAGAAATCCGCGACGCGCTGGCCAAGAAATAAGCCGGTTCGTTCTCGCGCACAGCAAGCTTTGCAGCCCTCGCATCATCCGATGCGGGGGCTGTTTCATGTGCGGTACCAAGCATGCCGTACGGATTTGACTTGAAAGGCCTGTCATCAATGCTATGCCGACTGCGCGCCGAGTTCCACGCGAGCCCGGCGCTTCATCGCAAGGCGGGCCTGTAGCTCAATGGTTAGAGCTAGCGGCTCATAACCGCTTGGTTGGGGGTTCGAGTCCCTCCGGGCCCACCATTGCGCTTCGTCGCGAGTTTCCGTCGCGTGTCTGCTGGCAGAGTGTCTGAATGCAACCCCTAAAGGTGCTGCTGCTGTCGGATGGCCGACCTGGTCATTTCCGACTGGCGGAGGGCATTGTTGCGGCCATCGAACGGCGTCGGTCCGTTCACGTGCAGCGGCTGGACTGTCACCGTGGTCGCTGGCCCGGCGCGGTGCTGGGTGCGGCGAGCAACACGGCCATGTTTGATCGCGCGCTGCTGAAAACTGTCTACGGCCTTGCGCCGCCCGAGACGGGCGCGTTCGATCTTATTGTGTCGGCCGGCGCTGAGACGTTGGCGGCGAACGTTGCCTGCGCCCGATTAACCGGCGCGGCCAACATTTTTTACGGCTCGCTGCGGCTGTTCCGGCCGGAAAATTTTTCCCTGGTGTTGACGTCCTATGCCCGTAACGCCAATCGCCCCCGGCATGCGATGGTGCTGAAGCCGTCGGGTATTCCGTGGCGCGCTGAGCGGCCGCCAGCAGTGGGGCCAGCAAGGCCTCCTGCAACAGCTGCGCTGCTGCTCGGTGGCGATGCTGGAACCACGACGTTCGCCGCTGAAGATTGGCAGCGATTGCTGGCATTCGTCACAGACACGCACGCGGCGCATGGTACGCGCTGGATTATTGCAAACTCGCGGCGCACGCCGGACGCCATCGGTGATCGCCTCGTCGCTGCGGTGGCATTGCCGAACGCGCCGATTAAATCGTTCATTGATGTTCGCGATTCCGCAGCCACGACGCTTGCTGCCGCGTTTGTGCAGGCTGAGGCGGTGGTTTGTACCGATGACAGCAGTAGCATGGTGTCCGAGGCGATTTCAGCGGGCCTTCCGACCGTTGGTGCGCGACCGGGCCATCATGCACTGCCGCTTGATGAGGCGGACTATCGTGCTTATCTCCAGAATGAGCGTTGGCATCACGTGATCGATATTTCTGCCCTCACGCCAGATACATGGCTCGCGGCACTCGGTCATATCGAGCCGCTGCAGCAGGATCCGTTGGAGCAGTTGGCCGACCTGATCGCTGTACGGGTGCCGCGGTTATGCACTAACGTTGCCTAAGGCACTCTTGTCAGCTGATAACGGGTATGGGACTTGAGCTGCATCGCCAACTTACGCTTCCACTAGTCGCAACTGTTCGAACCCTGGGCTTGCCATGACGACGCTGCTGTACACTCACCCGTCCTTCGTCAATCATGATACGGGGATTGGCCATCCTGAGCGGCCCGATCGGATGCGCGCCATCGATAAGGCGCTGAGCCACGAAGCATTTGCCGACCTGACCCGCATTGACGCGCCGTTGCGCGCCGATGTCGAAGCGGCCATTGTGCTAGCGCACCCGCAGCAGTACTTCGACATGATCAAGGCCGCGCGCCCAGGTGAAAACGACGAGTCTGTGCGGCTCGATCCCGACACCGTGTTGTCGCCGGGTTCATGGGAGCCAGCTTTGCGCGCCGTTGGTGCTGGGCTTGCCGCTGTCGACGCGGTGATGACGGGCGCGGCCAAGAACGCGTTCTGTCAGGTTCGGCCGTGCGGCCACCACGCCGAAACTGCTAAGGCTATGGGCTTTTGCTTGTTCAACAACGCAGCCATCGCCGCCAAGTACGCGCGCGAAAAGCACGGCATCGAACGCGTCGCAGTCGTTGATTGGGATGTTCATCACGGCAACGGCACGCAGGACATCTTCCAGCACGACCCGAACTTATTTTTCGCCTCAACGCACCAGATGCCACTTTATCCCGGCACAGGTGCTGTCAACGAAACCGGTGTCGGCAACATCTGGAATGCGCCATTGCGCCCGAATGACCGTGGCGACCGTTTCCGTGAAGCCTTCACCGAACGGCTGATCCCGGCGCTCTACAACTTCAAGCCTGATCTGATCCTGATCTCGGCTGGGTTCGACGCGCACGAGGCTGATCCGCTCGCCAATCTAAGGTTGGTTGAAGCCGATTTCGCCTGGGCAACACAGCAGCTGCTGGATGTCGCGGACCGCCATTGCAAAGGCCGCGTCGTCTCGATGCTTGAAGGCGGCTACGATCTGACCGCGCTGGCACGATCCACAGCCGTGCACGTCAAAACTTTGATGAATGCGAGTGCGTGAACCGAATCGGCTAAGGTTGCGACGAATGTAGGTTGGGTCAAGCACTTGCGCGACCCAACATCCACGGGTGGTCTCGAAGTTGTTGGGTCGCGCAATTGGGCTTGACCCAACCTACAAACGCCACCCGGTTTTGTAGGATGGGAGCGGCCGACAGGCCGGATGAGCAATGCAAACCAGTGGTGAAGTCATGAGCACCGGCAAGGCCGCGACGAAGTTCGCTGATATCCGCGAATTGACGTTCGAACGCTCGCT
>JAYSVA010000215.1:0-3753 GCA_043718785.1 Hyphomicrobiaceae bacterium | reverse complement strand
GTAGAGATCGCCTCGACCATCGCCGACCATTCCCGCAGCGTCATCCGCGAGCAGGTCGAGATGGGCGTCGCCGTCCGCGCCGCCGTGCTGGAAGCGCTAGCCCGGCATCTGCCGAACAACTGATAGATGGGTCCAGGGCAAGCCCTGGTCGCCGAAGGCACTTTTGCTGACCGAAAGACCCAACATGCGCCCGCCATTACCGACACCCAAACCTGAGAAGCCGCTAGCGTTCCTCAACGCTCGCCTGATCGATCCGGCATCTGGCCGCGATGAGATCGGCGGGCTGTTGATCAAGGATGGCGTCATCGCCGACATCGGCCCGCACCTGCGGCGCAACGCGCCAGACGGCAGCACGGTGATTGACTGCAAGGGCAACGTGCTGTGCCCCGGCTTGATCGATGCGCAGGTGTTCATCGGCGAACCCGGCGCTGAGCACCGCGAAACCCTCAAGACCGCCAGCCACGCCGCAGCGGCGGGCGGCGTCACCACCATTGTCGTGATGCCAGACACCGACCCGGTCATCGATCAGGTGGCGCTGGTCGACTTCATCCAACGCCGCGCCCGCGACAACGCCGTCGTCAATGTGCACGTGATGGCGGCATTAACAAAAGGCCTCAAAGGCCAGGAAATGACCGAGTTCGGCCTGATGAAACGGGCTGGCGCGATTGCCTTTTCGAACGGCAAAAACAGCGTCACCAACACCAAAGTGATGCGCAATTCGCTGCTGTACGCGAAAGACTTCGGGGCCCTGGTGGTGCATCACGCCGAGGACCCTTACCTGAGCGATGGCACGTCGATGAACTCCGGTGCGGTGGCGACACGGCTCGGTGTTCCCGGCGCGAACAAAGTCGCCGAGACGATCATCCTGGAGCGCGACGTCAGCCTCGTTGCCCTGACCAAAGGGCGCTACCACGCCGCCAACATCAGCTGCGGTGAAAGCGTGGCCATCATCCGCGCGGCCAAAGCACGTAAACTGCCGGTCACGGCGGGCGTCTCGATCAACCACCTGACGTTGAACGAAAACGACATCGGGCCGTACCGCACGTTCTTCAAAATGCGCCCGCCGCTGCGCCACGAAGACGACCGCATGGCGATGGTGCGAGGCTTGGTGGACGGCGATATTGACATCATCGTCTCGAGCCACGATCCGCAAGACGCCGACGTCAAACGCCGCCCGTTCGCCGAAGCCGCCGATGGCGCGATTGGCCTTGAGACACTGCTGGCGGCAGCGCTGCGGCTGTATCACGGCGAGCAGATCGGCCTGTTGCCACTGCTGAAGGCCATGACGATCAATCCGGCCCGGCTGCTTGGGCTGGACACGGGCAAGCTCGAAAAAGGTGCTGTGGCCGACGTAATCCTGGTCGACATTGGCGAGCCTTGGGTGGTCAACAAGGACGCACTGAAGGCCCGCTCAAAAAATACGCCGTTCGATGAAGCCCGCTTACAGGGCCGGGTGCTGAGAACGCTGGTTGCGGGCCAGACCGTCTATCAATACGCTGGCATCGAACGAACGTGATGTTTCGCCGTGGGGGCGGTGCAAGTTGGTAGCTGAGGGCGGCATGGGCAAAACTGAAATATGGACGGTGCTGAGCCTCCTTGGCCTGGTGGGTGGTTACTTGTTGGGCTCGATCCCGTTTGGCTTGCTGCTCACACGCGCCGCCGGACTGGGTGATGTCCGCAGCATCGGATCGGGCAACATCGGCGCGACTAACGTGCTCCGGACCGGCAACAAAAAGCTCGCAGCCGCAACGCTTGCGCTGGATTGTCTGAAGGGCACCGCTGCCGTGCTGTTGGCCAAGGCAACACTCGGCCATACACCGGCACTCGCAGCTGGGTTAGGCGCATTTCTGGGCCATGTATTTCCGGTCTGGCTCGGCTTCAAGGGGGGCAAGGGCGTCGCCACCTACATTGGCGTGCTGCTGGGCCTGTTGCCCATTTTGGCTGTTGTGTTTTGCAGCGTCTGGCTGCTGGTCGCTTATGTCAGCCGGTACTCATCGCTGTCAGCACTGGTGGCGAGCGTCACGGTTTTGGGCGGATCATGGATGTTCGCCTCCCCCTTCCAGTCTCTCACCATCAACCCGCCGATGACGCTGGTGCTAACGGTGATGTCGGCAATTCTCTACATCAAACATCGGCCCAACATCGCGCGGCTCGCCGCTGGCACGGAGCCGAAAATTGGCGCGAAATAGACGTTTCTCGTCGTCTCGAAACGTTGCAAAAAGCCGTTATTTGTGGCATTTTTTACCATTAACCGTCTCAAGTCGTCTTCACAAAACCATCGTCAGCCACGTACAGTGCCTACATGAATGCCTACAAACGAGATGGCAGCTATGGCGCGCGGCTCAAAGAAACTTACCGTAAACGAGATCAAATCGCTTGATGCCGTGGGGCGGCACGCCGACGGTGACGGCCTGTTTCTCCAGATCGATCCAGGAGGGGGCAAGTCGTGGGTTCTCATTTATCGCAGCCCAATTCATCGGGTCGCGCGGGCTGACAAGTCCGTTGGCAAGACGCGGACGATGGGTCTTGGACCGTTCGGCGAGAAAGGCGACGGCAAAGTCACGCTGGCGCGGGCACGGGAAAAAACGTCAGCAGCCCGCGATGTGCTCAAGGCGGGCCTTGATCCGCTAGATTTGCCAATGACCAGCGAGGCATCGCGCATACCTACGTTCGGAGAAGTGGCGGATGACTTGATCAAGTCGAAAGAAGCGCGTTGGCGCAATCCGAAGACTTCGAAACGATGGCGTCGTGCCGTTGATCTGCATGTTGTTGAGCTTCGAGCGCTCCCAGTTGATCAGATTGGCGTCGATGAAATCCTGAAAGTCTTGGTGCCGCTCTGGGAAACTCACCCTCACACCGCCAATCGCGTTCGTGAAGTGGTTGAGTCCGTACTTGATGCCGCCAGGGTGCGCAAGTTCCGACATGGCGACAATCCGGCCAAGTTGCGTGGAAATCTCGGATTGGTATTGCCGAAAGTGCCGAAATTGAGCCGAGGGCATCATAAGATGATGCCATGGCAAAAATTGCCTGCGTTTATGCAGGCGCTGCGCCGAGAAGCAAAATGCATCGGATCTCGACCGCTTGAGTTCGCAATTCTCACGTGCACCCGCACAGACGAGACACGAGCAGCCCGCTGGGATGAAATCGATCTCGCCTCAAAGGTCTGGACAATCCCAGGCGGATTCGGTGGTCGAATGAAAGAGGAAGAAGAACATGTCATTCCTCTCTGCGCGCGCGCCATCGAAATCCTTCTCGACCAGCAAAAACAGCGAACGTGCGAATATGTGTTCAACGGCGTGAAGAAAGGCCGCCCGCCCTCCGAAGTGGCTTTGCGCACTGTTCTTCAGGTTATGGGGATCAAAGCTGAAGTTGACGTTCACGGTTTCCGTTCGACATTTAGGACATGGTGTGGCGACACTGGCATTGCACCACGAGAAATCGCCGAAATGTGCCTGTCACATGCCGTCGGCTCTTTCGTGGAGCGGTCCTATAATCGCTCGACGTATCTTGAACGTCGCCGGATTGTGCTGGATGCATGGGCCAACTACTGCGTCGGTGTGGTTGCAGCGCAACCAACTGTCGTGCGCCGCAAGTTCAAGCGGCGACCGTTGATCACTCGCTCTTCTGCCAATTGATATCCATAGCCAAGACTACGAAGCGGTCGTAGGGCCGTCTGCGATGTCCTGGCCTGCCGGCATCTAAGGCTATCCGCACAACGATACGACATTTAGCTGACCGTCAGCAACAGATCAG
>JAYSVA010000214.1:0-23101 GCA_043718785.1 Hyphomicrobiaceae bacterium | reverse complement strand
GCGCGTGCGGGGAACGGACGAGGCCAGGGGTTGCAGTGCCGGCGGCGGTCGGTTCAGCCCCGCGCGTGCGGGGAACGGGGTCGTGGTGGCGATCAGCGTCAGAGCGCCGCCGGTTCAGCCCCGCGCGTGCGGGGAACGGTGCTGTTGCAAAATCCCGCTGAACAATGATGTCGGTTCAGCCCCGCGCGTGCGGGGAACGGCCGTCACGCTCGATGACGAGGTGCGCCGATACCGGTTCAGCCCCGCGCGTGCGGGGAACGGTACATCGGCTCGTCGAGCGCTAGGCATCATCGCGGTTCAGCCCCGCGCGTGCGGGGAACGGAACGAGCTGTGCAGAGTCGCAGACTCGAAAGACGGTTCAGCCCCGCGCGTGCGGGGAACGGGTTTTCTCGACTGCACGATTTCTTGTGGTTGGCGGTTCAGCCCCGCGCGTGCGGGGAACGGGGCAAAATAAGGCGTGTCGGTGCCATCAATGCCGGTTCAGCCGCGCGCGTGCGGGGAACGGTAATCGACATCGCAGCCGCGCTTAGCCGCCAGCGGTTCAGCCCCGCGCGTGCGGGGAACGGGCCGATGCCACGAGTCATCATAAGTTGACGGTCGGTTCAGCCCCGCGCGTGCGGGGAACGGATTGACTGCAATCTTTTGCGGCAATTCGTCATCGGTTCAGCCCCGCGCGTGCGGGGAACGGGATGTTTTGGCGCAACGCTAGACTGATCAGCACGGTTCAGCCCCGCGCGTGCGGGGAACGGTGGATTGCCAATTGGAGCGCCAAGCTTCGACACGGTTCAGCCCCGCGCGTGCGGGGAACGGAGTTACCTAATCGCCGTCCGTGCACCAGAACCCGGTTCAGCCCCGCGCGTGCGGGGAACGGCAGCCCCGGCCCAATTAATTTACGAAACCGGTCGGTTCAGCCCCGCGCGTGCGGGGAACGGCTAATTGAGCCACAGGCATCCCGTTTTGTTCGCGGTTCAGCCCCGCGCGTGCGGGGAACGGACGTCCAGCACTTTAAACCAGCGCGGCGACGACGGTTCAGCCCCGCGCGTGCGGGGAACGGGTTTGCTGGCCTTAACTTCGCGGCCCATTCGTCGGTTCAGCCCCGCGCGTGCGGGGAACGGCTTGATGTAAGCTGGTCAATGCTGCGCAACTTCGGTTCAGCCCCGCGCGTGCGGGGAACGGCATGGCCGATGGTGGCATACACGCAAGCAAGGCGGTTCAGCCCCGCGCGTGCGGGGAACGGGTTCTCATGTGCATTTTGAGCATCCTTAATTGCGGTTCAGCCCCGCGCGTGCGGGGAACGGAGCCTTCACAACACAATCCCATCTGGTAGCGGCGGTTCAGCCCCGCGCGTGCGGGGAACGGTAGACGCACGTAGTACTCGACATTTTGTTACTCGGTTCAGCCCCGCGCGTGCGGGGAACGGCAAAAGAGTGGGGATTGAAATTTTATGAGCAACGGTTCAGCCCCGCGCGTGCGGGGAACGGTGTTGACGCATCTGCTACACCAGGAAATTATGCGGTTCAGCCCCGCGCGTGCGGGGAACGGATGCATTGGTCCAGCTTCGCATTTAAGCCCGACGGTTCAGCCCCGCGCGTGCGGGGAACGGGTCGGTCAAAAATCACCACATTTTCCAGTTTGCGGTTCAGCCCCGCGCGTGCGGGGAACGGCGGTGTCCAGGGCACTAACCGCCAGTCCCGCGCGGTTCAGCCCCGCGCGTGCGGGGAACGGCTAATGGGGTCAGATCGGCTGTGGCAGCGCGGCGGTTCAGCCCCGCGCGTGCGGGGAACGGCAACTCATAGAATTCAAGGCATGGTTCGAGGGCGGTTCAGCCCCGCGCGTGCGGGGAACGGGCGGGACGCCGGGCACGCTGAGTGGAAAACAACGGTTCAGCCCCGCGCGTGCGGGGAACGGGGAATTCATCGAAGCGAGTAAAATTCAACAGGCGGTTCAGCCCCGCGCGTGCGGGGAACGGATCATCATCGCAAGTCGCCTTGTCAATCATTGCGGTTCAGCCCCGCGCGTGCGGGGAACGGGCGTAAGAATCGTTTTGCATTGATCGGTTGTCCGGTTCAGCCCCGCGCGTGCGGGGAACGGCTCGCCATTATCGAAGCAACCAAATGACTGACCGGTTCAGCCCCGCGCGTGCGGGGAACGGCTTGCGCAGCTAAGCGGCAAGGTGACCATACAAGGTTCAGCCCCGCGCGTGCGGGGAACGGAAGCTCAGCGGCCCGCCCATGATCTCGTTGAGCGGTTCAGCCCCGCGCGTGCGGGGAACGGATCGTCGGGAATGTGCACAACCTTGCCGTTGACGGTTCAGCCCCGCGCGTGCGGGGAACGGGCGGCTGTTCAGAATGAACGCGGTCTGTCCGGCGGTTCAGCCCCGCGCGTGCGGGGAACGGGTGCTGCCGTTGTGCCCGGCGCAATTGAGGCACGGTTCAGCCCCGCGCGTGCGGGGAACGGCCAAAGCTGCCGAGTGCCGTTGACCAGCGTGACGGTTCAGCCCCGCGCGTGCGGGGAACGGGCTTGAGAGGACCTGAGATGAATCTCCCCGACCGGTTCAGCCCCGCGCGTGCGGGGAACGGCCACGGCCAGACGCCCGCCTGCCACATCCCGGCGGTTCAGCCCCGCGCGTGCGGGGAACGGTGTGAGCGTGATCATGGCGCTGCGGCCTCCTGCGGTTCAGCCCCGCGCGTGCGGGGAACGGTTGCCAATGCTGCACCGATTGTTTCTGATGCGCGGTTCAGCCCCGCGCGTGCGGGGAACGGAAATGGCACGGACAAGTACTGCTCGCCGCTGCCGGTTCAGCCCCGCGCGTGCGGGGAACGGGCCCGCGCTCGATCAAATACGCGGACATGTCGCGGTTCAGCCCCGCGCGTGCGGGGAACGGTGAGATTACAGAGTTGCAGTGGCCGCAAGCGCCGGTTCAGCCCCGCGCGTGCGGGGAACGGATAATGAGTGATTGGGTAAACGCGGCGGTCGGCAATCGGTTCAGCCCCGCGCGTGCGGGGAACGGAAGTTCTCCAAAGGTTTGAGTTAGTCAATGAACGGTTCAGCCCCGCGCGTGCGGGGAACGGCAAAGCTGCTAACAGGCAAACCGTGTGGCGGCCGGTTCAGCCCCGCGCGTGCGGGGAACGGTGATTGCGGCATACCAAAACATCAAACCTGCGCGGTTCAGCCCCGCGCGTGCGGGGAACGGTGGCAACAGCAGTGATCGCCCACCATGAAAACCGGTTCAGCCCCGCGCGTGCGGGGAACGGAAATCCCCGAACTAGCATCTATGGCTGAGTGCCGGTTCAGCCCCGCGCGTGCGGGGAACGGGCATCAATAGTACTCATGTGCACCTTGTCAAACGGTTCAGCCCCGCGCGTGCGGGGAACGGCCGGATGCTGCGCCCTTTTCAGTCGATGCGATCGGTTCAGCCCCGCGCGTGCGGGGAACGGTCGTAGACGTAGGCGTCAGCCCCCTGGATGTTCGGTTCAGCCCCGCGCGTGCGGGGAACGGAGTGAGACATTGACCTGACGCTGAAATACATCCGGTTCAGCCCCGCGCGTGCGGGGAACGGATTGGCCCGGATCGCATACGCGGCGGCACTCACGGTTCAGCCCCGCGCGTGCGGGGAACGGGGCAAACTAGACGAAGCCGCAGTCGATAAACACGGTTCAGCCCCGCGCGTGCGGGGAACGGCGATCTGAGCCAAAATGCAAGCAAAAATTAGCCGGTTCAGCCCCGCGCGTGCGGGGAACGGGCGCAATCGCTGATGCCCTTGTCGTCGGACAACGGTTCAGCCCCGCGCGGATAGTGTCGGCTGTGGCTTGGACGCGTCTGCCAAATAATCCTGCGAGTTCGGGAACTGCTTCGGGTCGAAATTCATCTTCGGCGCTTTAATATCGTCGAGCAAGGGCTTGCGGCGGGGATGCAGGTCAAGATCGGCGTCGAACAGTCGCTGCACGACGGCATCAACGCCGGCCGCGCGACGCTAGCAGTCTGCGAATTCGATCAAGCCGGGTGCGGCGAAGGGGTGAAAGTCCTCAAGCTGTACCGCTGGGAATGGGATGAGCAGCGCGCGGCATGGCGGACGGGAACGCCGCGGCACGACACGAATTCACACGGTGCTGACGGGTTCAGGACGCTTGCCACTACATGGCGCGTTGTGGTTCCGGCCTTGCCGCCACAGCCTAAGCCAGCCAAGTTTGCGGCTCTGGCGAAAGCTATCCGCGTCTAGCTGCCTCCGGCCTCTGCCTTGTGCACGCTGCGACGTGAGTACACGCTGACCTGTAAATCTGGTGCACCAGAAACAGGTTGGAGGTTCAAATTTGCTGGGTATGACATGGTGTTGTGTCTCGGGGTTGCTTCTGATCACACGAATGCGGGTCAGTACCGCGCCCGGCACCACGTTGGCGACCTTGAGGCGGCGGCTACGGCTGCCGCCTCTGGCTGATTGCCGCCCCTCTCCCATAAGGACACATCACAGTCATGCAGCTCACCCCGCCAGCTAGCCGGTCAAAACCAGCGGCGCGGGCGGGGAGCCGTGCAGCGCCGATGAAAGGATTGAACGTCGCCGATCCGCTGACCGGGACGCCGGACGGACACGCTGTCCGGCTGGAGAATTGGATCGTGCGGCGTGACGGCCTGCACATCCGCGACGGACACACGACCGTGTTCCGCTGCGGCGCCGGGCCTGTCACGTCGCTGATGAGCATGGGCAGGCGGCTGTTCGCGGCGACCCCGCAGCACGTCTATGCCGAGGGCGCGCCGGTCGCGAGCCTCGGGGCGCTGGAAGGCGGGGTATGGTCATCGTCCGTGATCATGAGCGGGGCCGGGCGCTTTTTGGTCGGATCGAACGGCGCTGACGGACATCATTGCACGCGAGAACGGCGGGACTGAGGACGACAGCAATTTTCAGGTGCTTTGCGAGTGGTGCGACAAGCCTAAGACCAAGGCCGATCACGGCAAGGGCGCGAAGATCAGGGACGGGGCGGCAAAGCACGTCGTTCCCACGTCCGAGCGGCAGAAGAAAAGCAGGCCCATGGCTGGCACAAAAGCCTCGGGATGGAAGCAATCGATAGACGGTAAATGGGAGCGCAGGTGATCGTCACTCGCCTTCATAAGCTCAACATTCGCCTTCAGCGCGTTGGCGTTGTCGGCTACATCGTGCCCGCGCATCTTCACCGCGTTGTCGTTGGCGGACTTCTCTTGCTGCACGCTCAAGTTGTAAGCCAGTTCTTCGCGGCGGATCGCTTGATCCTCGCGCTTGAGCTCGAGTTCGGCGGCAAACTTCTCGCGCTCGAACGCCAGCTTGGCATCAGCAGAGCGGCCCTGCTCCTGCAATTCGATCTGCTTCAGCGCGATGGCGAGTTGAGCTTTGCCGTCTTCGATCTGCTGTTGCAGCCCGCCCTTGGTCTGCTCCACGGCCTGGCGTGGCCATTAATGATCAAGCGTTATGCGGACGTTGCGTCACGCTGGCACGTGCTCGACGCGACGGCATGGGATCGCTGCAAATTCCGATCACTAGCCGTCATCGTGCGTGAGGCGATGACGCGCAGCAAAACAAACGATTTGAAAGCACTCAATTCACCACGAACGTCACCATCCCGCATCAACTCACATCCACCGTTGCATGGGTCGAGCTTGCCGACGAACCGGCAACCAGCATTTTCAGCTTGATACAGACCTTCATCGCACGACACAAAAACATAGGGCTCAGTGATTTTCATGGCGACACCTCGAATGCCAGGATTGATTGTGCTGATCGTATGATCAGCCGATGATCCGCCTTGGTGCCTGGTTTACCAAATGCAACCTTGGCCATGGCACTGATCGCTGGTTTGGTCATTTTGCGGCTTGATGGATGCGACAGCACAGCGGCGGCCAGCATCGGGTAGTCGTCTGATGCCATCGCTATGCCTATAATTTCAGCCGTACAGGGGTTTTTGCTCATCACCGCACCCATTTGCTTAGGGCTGCAATCTCGGCTTCCTGAGCTTGCTTAGCGAATGATTTTTGAGCCTCTGACGGCTTGGATTTGGCGTTCCTGGCAACGGAAGCTGCGTAACGTCCGTCTTGGTCCCGCCTGTTGGCGACGATCCTGGCCAGTTTCGACTGAACCTGAACGTCAATCGAGCGATTGCCGTTGGTCTGCAATCCGCCAGCAACTTCGATCAGCGCAAGCTCGGACGTTGCGTCACTCACCATCAGCCACCGCCCCAAGTCGTCGCCCATCAGGCGGCTTTCTTGCTTTCAAGCGTCATCGGCTTCTTGGCCATCATCGCCATCAGCTCCGCAACCTGTGCTTGCAGCTTGGCGTTAGTCTCGCGCGCGGAACTGCGCATGCATGTCAGCATCGCCGTTGCTTGGCGAATACAGCACGCGGTCGATGGTGCCGAGCGGGCCGGTATGGCGCTTGAAACGGTGCAGGAAAATCTGGATCGAGCCGTTGCGGATCGAGACTTCCTCGGTCTGCTGACGCCTTGCGGTTGCGGTCGGTGCCGTGGACCTCAGGGCGGCTCCCGGTTGGCGTGAGCAAGTCTTGGATATGCCAGTCGCTGGGATCAAGCCCGACGTGGCCGTGATGATCGCCGATGCCGCGATGCGGGCCGCTACTTCGACGCTGCCGACGCCGATCAAGGAGTGCACGCACGAAACGGTTGATTCGCAGGGCCGACGCCATGGCAGGGAGTCCACGGCGTTACGTTACGCAGACACACAGCATCGGTCCGGCAAATCAACCAGTTACGCAGTACGGTTACGCTACGGAAACCAACTCGGCTGGCGGTACGCTCCGATGATCCGGGCGACCGCTTGGCGGGTTGACCCGCCAGCCGGTAAGAGTTGTGCTGATGTCCTAGCTCTTGTGTTATCCGCATTGCTGCGTAGCCGCCCGTGAAGGCAACCAAGAGTTTTTCTAGCGCGCCATCAGCACAGGGGAAGCGTCGGGAGCGAGCGCCGCTTCGGCTGTCGGCTCGAATGCCACAGTCATATCGGTGATGTTGCCGTCAGCGTGTGTGAAAAGCGGCGGCGGCGCGACGATGGCCGGGGCGGCTGAGGCTGGCGATGCGTACGAGCCTGCGTTCGCCGCGAACCGTCTAAAGGAAATCGATGAAGCAATCAAAGGCATCGACGCCGAAAAGCTGAAGAACGGTCAGGCCAAAGGTATTTCCCCCGCGCGTACGACGGAGTTGAATTCAAGTCTTACGGTACGAGCAGAAAAACTCGGCTCCGAAGCGGAGAAGTTGCGATTGGGAGGCATCGCCCATGCGCAGAAGGAACGCGATCTGAACACGCCTATTGCCGAGCTTTATCCGAACGCCACGATGGCCGCGCGAGTCGGTGCAGTCGGCACCGGCTTGGCGCTATCGGCTGCTGTCAAGGGCGGATCAACGATCAGATACAACAAGCAAATTAAGGAATCTGAAAAACTTGCCGATGAGGCGTCGAAGTCCGGGCTTGCGAATCACAAAGCAGGCAACTACGGCGACGCGGCAGGCGATCTTGCTGCGGCCCGCGTGTCGCAATCTCAATTGGATGGTCGGATAAAGAAAGGCGTTGGCGGAGATGTTGCCTCGTGGGCTCCTGCTTTTGGCGGACTGGAGGCGGCGCTCGTAGGCCCGCAGATGTACGATTATGCAACGGCCAAGGCGGGCAGCAAGCTCAAGGATGATTCCAATCCAGGAAAAAACCTAGATGAGTTGGCGTTTAGGACGCTGGCGGCGGGCTCGTTTGGATTGGGACTCAGTAAGATGGCAACAGCGCCAATGAGCCTGTTCAAGCGGTCAGACCCAACGGGTAGCAGCCCGGCCATCGCCAATCTGGAATCTAGGTTGAACGGCAAGGCGACCATCGATGCTGCAAGAATGGCCGAAAGCGACGCGGCTGGCGTTGGTTCGGTTGTCCGGCGCAACGCCATCGGCAGCGAGGCGGCGGAGCCGATTAAACTGATTGGCCGCGATGTACCCGACGAACCTGGGTTCTTCGGAAAAATGATTGAAGGAATCGGGGCATTTCCAGGTCATCTCACGACGGGGCGCGCCAAATCTCTGGCGCGGCGCGAGGACATTGAGGCTAGCCGTGTAAAAACGGCGGCTGAAAGCGCGGAATCGGTCGTCAGGAAGCGGATGGCAGACGATAGCGCGCTTCAATTGCAGCGCGACGCTGAGCGATTGCCGCAAGCTCAGACTGGTGTTGCGCAAGCTTTGCGCGAACTGCCGCCTCAGACAGGAGGGCATAAGGCCGGCCCGGGTCGTGCTGGTACTGGAACGACTGGTCTGGAGCCTGCTGGAGGTCAACCGCCGCCCGCCGTACTGCCGAAAAATCCATCTGACGCCCCTGTCACCGCTGATGGAGTAAAATTTAGCACGGTACAGCTTCCTGATCAAACGGCAATTAACATCCCTCTGAACCTCGCCAGAGAACAGACATTCAAGGAGACCAAATGACCTATTTTCTCGTCCACAGCGCGAACTACCGGTCAGCGACTACCCCATCTGAAACAAGAGCCGCAGCATGGGACCGCTGGCAGCGCATCAATAAGCTGGGCGATTGCGAGGTTGCGAGTGCAATCGCCGGAGGTCCGGCGTTCATGGCAGAATCCGAGACCAAAGCGGCAGCGAAGGCGGCAGACCCGATTGCATGTGCGCGCGGGTATCACAAAGGCAAAAAATGGTGGCGCGCATGATAAAAACCAAAACCATTGAACAGACGGAACGCAAATGACACGCCCGAACCGCCAAAACATCTACCTACCCGACCATCTCCGAGACTACGTGTCCGGCCACCCGTCACTGTCCGGTCGCATCTCGACAATACTAGACCGCTATCAAGAGATGCTGCGCCGGACCCGCATCGAGCGCCGGTTTACCGATGCCGAGATGCAGGCCATGCGCACCACGTGCGCCGGATGGATCGCCGAACCAGCTGCAACCGTTTTCGGCGGCGTTGCGATGGAGATTGAGGACGCTGGCGGACTTGGCATCGACAAGCCAGCGTTGCTTGCCAAGCTTGCCGTTGTTTGGACCGGGTCGGACGGCTGCTACGTCAAAGCCAATGCCAACACCGAGGCCATGCAAGCCGTTTTCGATGCAGCCGCTGCCGTCAACGCATGGGACAAGCAAGACATCGACGAACTGGCCGATCTGCTTACTGCGTACCAAGGCGCATGCGACGAAGCCGAGTTCGATGTTCAGCACGGCGGCGTTGACATGGCCTCGCTGCCATCCGCTGACTTCCCAGCCGACATCGATCCTCGGTTATTAGGACGTGCTGCGCGTTTTGCGGCGAAGAATTTGGACCGCACACCGTGCGCAAGATTGACGGTGCCATGGCCTCCGTCTGCGGCCCGTGCATCGTGCTCATGTACGGGATGCTAACACCGGCTGAGATCACAGCGTCAACGACGAAACCTTGGGACGACGGCGAACCAATGCCGCCGGAATTATACAACATTAATCACCAGGCAGAATGGTATCACGACGGCATGAGGTTTGACGCTGGGGTTTACGAAGTCCGGCGAATCGGGCCGCGCCTTTGCTGCACCGTGACACGGCGGCCGCTCCCGATCTCGCAGGCGAGCCGTGCTGCAGACGGTCAACAATCTGATCGAATACGACAAGTGGGCAACGTCGAACCCTGAAGCCGGGGTTCGGGAATACGCCCGCCGGTTGAACGTGGACCTGATGACGTTGGCGCTGAGTGAAGGCGAAGCGCCGCCAAAGTCAGATCCGCGGCTTGACGCCGTACTCGCCGAACAGGCACAGCAAAAGCAGTACATCGCGCAACTTGAGCGGAACCGGCAAGCTTATGAGCAGTCGGCCATCCAGCACCAGAGCGCGCAGATCGATGGCCAGATGGGCGATTTTCTGGCCAAGCACTCCGTCGTCGGGTTCGAGGAGGATTTTATCCACGAAGTCGCGGTGCTGGAGAAAGCTAATCCCAACGTCCCCTTGACGCAGATACTCTCTGTCGCGCACGAGCGCGCGCAGTGGGCCAATCCAGCGGCACGGGCAAAACTCCAAGCCCAAGAAAAGCAGCAGGCCGAACAGGCCCGCATTGCCAAAGCGAAACAGGATGTTGCCCGGTCTGGCCGTAGCGCCGCCGTCAACATCGGATCGCAGGCCAACCCCAACGCAGTCAAAACCGAATCTGCCGCATTCGACGCCGTGTTTGCCAAACACCAGGGCGTGTTCGATGACGGTCGCTCAAACGCATGGTGATAACCAATGTCTGATATCAAGTCGCTGTTCACCGATTTGGTGCACGCAACCTACGCTGCCAACGACGGGAAATACGTCGATAACATCTCGCTGCATCAGGCGGCGTTGCGCGAGCTGCGCCGCAAGGGCCGCGTCGTGGACGTTGACGGCGGCGAAAGCATCGAGAAGAACCCGATGCTGACCGAAAACAACACCATCGAGAACTACGTTCCCGGCCAGCCGCTGAACACCAACGCCAGCCCGGTCGTGACCAAGGCCAAGTTCCCGTGGGGCCAGAAGGCCATGCACGTGACGATGGACGGCCCGACGCTGAAGAAGAACCGTGGCAAGAACCAGCTGATCAGCCTCGCCAAGATGAAGGCGGAGCAGGCCAGCATCACGGCAGGCAACCGGCTCGCCATCGAGCTGTATTCGGACGGCAGCATTTTCGGCTCGATCATGGGCCTGCGGACGCTGTTTTCGGCGGACGGCATGGGCGTAGTCGGCGGCATCGACGCAGCCAACTATTCGAACTGGAAGAACCAGGCCGCCCGCGTTCCTGCTGGCGATATCCTACCGGCCAAAATCCGCCGCACGTTCTCAAGCGTGATCATCCGTGCATCGGTCGGCACGACGCGGCCCGATATCGCGTTGGTCACGAACGATATCTATCTGAACTATCAGGACAGCATCGTCGCGAACATCCGCTACATGGATAAGGACAAGGCCGACGGCAGCATCGATAACCTCGTGCACGACGGCGTGTCGATCATCCACGACATCAACGCCGACTATTTCGGCGAGGCCGGACAGACCGCGTTCATCCTGAACTCGCGTCACATCGAGCTGTTCCAGCATCCGCAGGCCAAGTTCAAGCCGCGTGGCTTCCGATCTCGTGGACGAGAGCGCTGGTATGGACGCCATCGGGAGCGACACTGCCATGAAGGGCGCGATGGGGGCGGCGTTCGGCCTTGCGCCGGGCGCGCGCGATGCCGTGTCGTCGGTGGCGGACGCGGCACGCCGGGCGTTGCCGAACTCGACGGGCGGCAAGGCGCCCGGCGTGGCCGGGGATGTTGCATGGGCCTGCGACGGCTTGGAAAAGTCTGATGGCAGACCCAAACCAGCCTGAGAAAGCGCTGGAAGTAGCTATGTCTGCGGCCATTCCAGGCGGGTTCAATGTTGCCAGGAATGCTGTAAAAAGCTCGCTAAACCGGGCCGGAAGTGGTATGATTGAGAACGGACAATCTCATAGACTCCCCATGGAGCAACACCTATATGACCCACCAAGCAGACCACAACGCCCGTTTGGCGAAGACTATCCAGGAATATCAAGCGGATCAACTGAAGGTGGACCGCTCGTTCGATCACATGGGGATATTGGAGCACCGCTCACCCACGATATCGACGGGCGAGCGCTTAGAGCCAAGTACATCACCGGACGCCGCGAAGTCGGCGGACCGGACGTCGGATTGTCGAACAAAGAACTGATCGATCTGAGAAAAGAGATCGGCATTCCGCTCAATATCGAAGATATTGGGGCCGGCGCAATTGGCCATTATCGATGGAGGAGCGCTCAAGACCCAGCAACACAAGGTCGCGGCCTCATTACCCTGAATTCTCGCCTGAGTGACGATGGTAAAAGGATCGTTCATCGCCATGAGCTTGGCCATGGCATCGAAGACCATTCGGGATACACCCGAAATCTCGATAATATCCAAATTCCCGAGAAGGCAAGAGAACCGCTATTCGATAATTTTCACCGTATGGCCACTGGAACGGAGCCGACAGGCGGCATCAAGGATGTGACGCGCGATTTGATCTGAGACGATGCCGGACGATTTCAGCTCACGGAGCATGCGTGTCTGCTTGGCTTCGGCGAAACCGTTCTGTGCCAGCCAGTTATGATAGTAGGGCCGCAGCGCCTCGGACACGTCCCAGCGGGCGACCTAACGGTCTTTGCGGTTCAGCCCCGCGCGTGCGGGGAACGGAGCGCCGCGTCGTTCCTGTGCTCGGGATTGGCCGGTTCAGCCCCGCGCGTGCGGGGAACGGGTGACGCTTGGAGCGGATGCCGCCCCGCCCATCGGTTCAGCCCCGCGCGTGCGGGGAACGGACTTGTTCTTATCCCGTTGATATCAGATGGGTTTACGATGTCAAAGAACGGCACCAACATGAACAACATATCTATCACGGTGTGTCTGGCTTTTTTGCATCATTTTGCGGCAAGCTTGCAGGCCTGGTCGCAGGCGGTTTCCTCGGCTCTAGCGGAGGTGGCACCGGTTTGAACTTTACCAGGGTCAGCCCGTCGAAATCCACCGGTTCGCGGCGGTTCTCACCAACTGCTTCGAACTCGAAGCCGCTGTCGTTGGCAGCACTCCAGGCGATCACGGCATTGCCGGTTTCAATCATGATGCGCACTTCCTCCCAGATGCGCTCTCGTGTCCGCCGACTGTACACGCCGACGTAGACGCCGGCCCTGACTTCGGCGAGCCATAAAGACAGTCGCCCGCGCAAGCGCGGTGGTGCGTTTTCAACCACGATGACCATCATCGCCGGAGGCCTCCTCTGCTGGAATGACGGGCGCTGTCGCCTCAGGTGCGTCAACCGGTGGATCGATCCCACCGCATCTGAGGATTTCATCAATCGCCGGAATGATTTTTTCGAGGATGCCGGATTTGCGGAACAGATCGCGGCAGGCCAGCCGCGTCTGGCGCTCGGGCGGGGTGCCGTCGCCCTTGCCCTTGGCGAGCTTGGCGGCGGTTTCAAAGGCGGCAGGCACTACGGTCTCGAATTTCCAGATGTCGGCGATGTCGTAGACGAAGCTCTGCGGTTTGCCGCGATGCAGGAAGCCAATGGCGGGCGCATAGCCTGCGGCCAGGATGGCGGCTTCTGCGAGGCCATAGAGGCAGGCCGTGGCGGACGAGAGGCAGCGGTTGGGGATGTCGGCAGCGTCCCAGGCCTTGCGGTCGTAGTTGCGGGACGACCATTCGACGCCGTATTTCTTGGCAGTGAGCTTGTAGATCTCGCGGACGCGGGCCCCTTCGATGCCGCGCAGCTGATCGACCGAGCGGCGCGACGGCGCTTCTTCGTCAAAGCGGCGTCGGTACATTTCGCGGACGACGTTCAACCGCGCATCTTCATCAAGGGCCACGCGGGCTTGGTATAGCAACTTGTCGGCGCGCGCGCCTCCCGGCTGGCCTGACGCATAGAGGCGGACACCGGCTTCGCCGACCCAGACCAGCAGGCAGCCGACGGTCGCCGCCAGGCATACGGCGGCGTGCGAAACGGTGGTGCCGGGCTCCAGCATGATGCAGGCCAGGCCGCCGACGGGGATTTGCACGCGGACGCCGTCCTTGTCGACCAGAACGAACGCATTGTCGATCACCTCCAGCGCGCCGTAGCGCAGGAAGATGATGCCCGCCCGGTCCTTCATCTGGACGGGCCGGAGCGGGATATAGGGTGCGTCAGTCGCCATGCTGGTGCCCTCTCAGGTTTGACCCATTGTGCTGGCAGTTCAGGCGCGGCGGATCAGCATCAGGCCGTTGCCGAACGCTTTTGCCGACCCGAAGCCCGTCGTCAGCTTGGCGATGAAAGCCGCCGGGTCGGTGATTTCGAGCAAACCCTTGAAGTTGAGTACGGAGAAACCGGCCGGGCGGCCCTTTTTCCGCTCGACGGGGATCTGGGCATAGCCGTCGATCAGCGGCGGGGCACAGAGTTTAAATCCGGCCTTGCTTCCCTGGCTGGCCAGCCAGGCGTGGCCTGCCTCTCTGGCTACCTGATCGCGCACCGCGCCGCGTTCGCCCTTCGGCACTGCGTGCAGCGCTTGCATGACGACGTCGATTTTCTGCCCGCGCGCGCGCGTACCCTGGTCGGCGGCTTTCCGCGCGGGCTTGCTGGCGACCACCGGATTGGCGCGCAGCGTGTAGGCCAGGGTGTCGCCGACGGCGAGGTCCGGCGCGAACGCCTTGCTGGCCAGTTCGAACAGGCCGAGCGGGTCGGTTGGCGGACGCCGCGACAGGATCATGTAGCGGCCGTCGCCTTCGTCGCGCCACAGGAAGTCGCGCGCGGCATCCGGGATGTCCTGGAACAGCAGCCAGAGGACGCGATGGGCATGGCCTGCCTGCTGCTTCTTATCGTCGGGGATCAGCAAGGGGGCGATTGCCGACAAAGCTTCGCCGCGTAATGCGCGCAGACGTGCGCGTGAGAGCATGAGAGGGGCGGTCATGACCGGTCTCCCGCGTTGGCCGGCTTCAGCAGGGCTTCGTTGCGCAAGCCAAACCGCCATTTGGCGCGGCTTTCGGGGATGTCGCGGCGCTGCTCGATGCGGGCGGTCAACTGGCGCGGCACGTCGGCCGCGTCGGCATAGACCGGACAGTCGGCGGTTGGCCGCAGCCGGAGCCGTAGCTCGGCCTTGAAAGCCGCCTGCTCTGGCGGTTCGCTCGCGTCGAAGAGTGCGAACGCCTCGCCGACATCGGCGGCCTCGACCGCGCGCGGCGCCATCGGCAACGCTAGCGTGTTGGCCTTGCGCCCGGCAAAAGGCGCAAACGCCGGCGATCTCAGCGCCGTGGCGATGGCGTCGAGCGACGCCCCGTCGCCGAGCGATTTCCACAGCGCCACCGTGTAGTGCGAGCCGACCCGGAATTCGCGCCGTGACAGGATCGTTTTGATATCGTCGCAGGCCAGTTCATCGGCCCGCGTGTTGACCGTGAAGCCCGCCTTGATGCGCTTGCGGATCGACACGTCCTTGGCCGCCTGCGCCGTATGGTAGTCGGTGGCGAGCTGGCCTGGGTCGTCGATCCGCACGGCAAAGCCGAGCGAGAGTGCCAGCTCGCGCTGGCGCTCCTCCTCGATCCGCTCGATGCCGAGGCAGCCGGCGACGAGGCCGATGATCTGCGATTTTGACGGGCGATCCCAGGTCGGTCGCCGCTCGCCGACCGCCACCGTGCCGAACGAGGCGATGGGGGCTGCCAGCGTGAACAAGAGATAGGCTGTCATCGGCCTCACTCCACCGCGAACTTGATGGCATCGGCCAGCGACCCGCTATTGCCCTCGGTCTCGCCAGCGATGAAGCGCATCACATAGGGCTTCCCGACATAGCAGTCGCCATAGGCTGTGTTCATCTGAGCCGCGAGGCCGGATTTGCCTTCGATGGCCGCGATGGATGCCTTCAGCAGATCGTTGTCAAACATCGACTCCGACACGCGCACCGGCTTGAAGAACGCCGCCGCCAAACTGCGCGGCTGCTGCGTGCCTTTCTCGATGCGCAGGTAGCTGGCGCGCGAGCGTGAGGCGAAGCTGGCCTGCTTGCCCGTCGGCGACGACGTGGCGAGCCCTTCAACAAGGCCGGCAATGGCGGTGGCTGCCAAATCCTTGTCGCCGCCGAGGTTCTTTTCCAGCAGTTCGCAGTCTATGCAGGCATAGATGTAGAACACGCCAGAGCCAAAGCCAAGTTCGCCGATGAAGCCCGCACCGGCATCTTCCGAAGGCTTCTTAAGGTCGTCTACTGCTGTGTAGAAATCGTCCTCGACCTCGACCTTGTGCGTGGTAATCGCGTGCGCCACCTGCACCGCCGCCTCGCGATTGAAATCCGGGTTGTCAGCCAACATGCGGCCGAACATGGCGACGTCGGTGGCCGTGTCGGAGCGGCGCAACACCTCGGGCACCAGCTTCTTGATGTCGTCCGGCAGCTTTTCGCCAGCGGCGAGCTTGTCGGCCAGCGCCAGCGCCGCCGCCAGCTCTTCAGGCGAAACGAACGCGAGCTGCTCGATATAGGTCGGGTTCTTGTCTTTGGCGTCCTTGATCTTGCCGAACACCGCGGCAATGATGCGGGCACCCTCGGTGGCTTTCTCCGGCGTCAACCCTTTGCCGACGAGATGCTCTCGAATGACTTCGCCGAGCCGCTGCGTGCGCTCGCCCCGGTTGGCCCCGACGCGGGTTTTGAAAGCATCGCTGGTGCGGATCGCCCGCTTCAGCGCCTGCGAGGAAATGCGCAGGCGTTCGGCACCGCCGAACTTCGCGGTTTTCGGGCGACCCGTATCGTCGCGGTTGAGGTTCGACGGCGCGTAGATTGTCAGGGCGTGCAGCTGAATGAAGTTGGTCATGGGATCAATCCTTGTCGATGTCGTTTGCAGCAGTGGTTTCGGTCGCAGCAGGCGCGAATTTCTCGGCGTCGTAGTAGTCGAATGCGAACCGGGTGCGGGCGATGTCGCCGCGCTCGTCGTCGGTCCAGGCCAGCAGTTGCAGGGCGAGATCGCGCACGTTGGCGGTGTGATCGAGCATCGCCACGGCCCGGCGGAACTGGGTCAGCACCTCATCCGGCGAACGGGCGGCCAGCAGCCGCTTGAACCGCAGCGGCTTCAACCGGGCGCTCGACGGGTCTTTCGGCTCCGTCGGGCCGATGGCGCGGGCGAGCGTGCCATGCTTCTGGTGGTCGCTGACGTGCGCCAGCACCCCGGCAATCACCGCTGCGCGCGGCAAGTGACGCACGGCAAATTCCGGGTGGCGACCGGATTGCCGGTACTGCTCGCCGAACAGATCAGTGAACAACTTGGCCGTGGCTGGCTCGGCCGCCGCGCCCATCACAGAGGACGCGCGCTTCAACCGGGCGATTGTCCCCCGGTCGCCCGGGATGATGCGCCCGCCATCAACGTGCTGCGGGCGGAGCGATTGCCACCAGACGTAGGCGGCGTTGGACTGGTCGCCGTACAGTGCTTTGCTCATGCGGCTTTCTTTCCTTTTTTGGGCTTCGCCTCGCCTGACTTCTGGTTGAGCAAGCCGAACAGCGCCTGTCCGCCCTTGCCGTACCCCGTCAGCATCAGCCCCAGCATGCGGCGACCGGCGATGATGTCCTGGGTGCGGTCGCTGTCCGCGTCCTCGATCGGCACCGCGTCATCGAAGATGCCGAGGGCGTGCCGGTTCAGCGATGCCAGCCACTTGGCCCCGGCGGCTTGGTTGAGGTCGTCCTTGGTGTCAGCGAGGCTTGCCGCTGACTGCTCGAACGTGTCGGCAGCGGCGCGCAATTGAACATAGAACGCATCCTCCGTGTCGGCCCAGAAACGGGATTTTACGGCTTCCAGCCGGGTGCTGTCGCGATCAGCCTTGGCGTTCTCGCCGAACAGCGCGATCTTCACCGAGGTGACGAGCTGGCTGGCGACGGTATCGGCGGCACCTACCCAGTTCCGAGCCAGTTCCCTGATCGCCTCGTTGACCCGGGTATCCTTGGTGATGATCAGCGGCAGTAAGGATTCGGCGAAATCGAGCGGCTTCATCTTGTCCACCGCGTAGCCTGCGACGAGCAGCTGCGAACGCTTGACAACTTGGGGTTCAAGTTCCGCGCCCGCCCGCTGTTCGAACGTTGCTAGACATTTTGCCCGGACGCGCTGGCCTCCATTGACGTCCATCACCATCCCCAGCCACTGGCGATAGCCGACGCGCGACGATTTCAGATGCAGTGGCAGGTACTCGGTGTCGGTCGGCTTGACCTTGTAATAGGGGCTTAGCGGATGTGCCCGGCTCCAGCCGGTATAGCTGGTGCCCCACGGCTTGGTGATGTAGCCGGTGACGACAACGTCATCGACAATGCCGGTGAGATCACATCGGCGTCGATCCGTGTTTGGCTCAAACACGAGCCGGATGCGGCGGGGCATGCCGAAGAAAGCCTGTGCCAGATGCACGTCGGATGGGGTCGTTACCTTGCCGTCCGTGTCGGAGATGCGCGTGGCACCGAGCCAAGGGAACACCCGCTTCGCATCGTCCGCCGTGGCGCTGTAGTCGTCACCCGGAATATTGGCCCACAACCGCTGCCACAAGGTCGGCTCGGATTGGTCGGTCGTACCTGGCACGACCAGCGTCGACAGCGGACCGCCACCGCGTAACGATACTCTGTTGCCAGCACCGCCCGCTGGCGCGCTGGTCTGCAGTGTCGCCAGGGCGATGGCGGCACCGGCACGCGACAGCACTTGAGTGCGACCCTCAACTTGGAAGTGCTCGGCTGGCGCATCCATAAATAATGCCTCAACCGGCGTTGCGGCACCTTCGAGCGGTTCGCGGTCCTGAAAGAAGCGCGGCCCTTCGCCGTCCAGGATCAGCGCCGCCTCGAACGGCGCGAACGCGGCTTCAAGGTCGGCAATAGAGGGCGCGCTCAGATAGCGTGCGACCCAGTCCTCGTCATTCCTGGGGCCGATGGCGACCGCCAGCAGGCCGACCAGGAATTCGGTCAAACTGATGTCGCAATCCGGTCGGCCGGTGGCGATGCGGATGATGCTGTCGTCGGCAATGTCGATCAGCCGCACGAAGTCCCGTCGCCCGTCAGAAAAGGCAACAGGAAGCCACGCACGCCGAACGAGCGAGAAAGGCTCGGGCATGGAAGTTCTTTCGATGAGAGGCAGATGCAACGGATTGCGAAACGACCGGCAGGCCAAAATACAGCCTGCCGACTTTCATATGCACTTTACATTAGTGGGGCCGCGTCCCCCTGGGAACCTCCCAGGAGTGTTGCACACAGATCTATTGCGCGGCGGGCGGACGTCAGCGCCGTTTCAGCCTCGCGAACGGCGCAGAACGGCAGATAAGGGCCGGGCGGCGGCAGCATCTCCGCTGCCGCCGCCGTAACATGCGGGAACCGCTTGCCCGTGATCAGAGCGTCGATCCTCGCGGAGTTCACCCCGTGGTAAGACGATACAAATTGTACCGGATCGCCTCGCAGCAGCATGCCCTTGGCTATTGCAGCTGAAGCTTCGTTCAACTTAAAGCCTGTAGCCGATGCCCGCCGACGTCGCAGCTTTTGACAGCTGCCTTCATTCAAAGTATCCATGCAAGGACTCTCGTGTTGTGGGCCGCCCTTCGAAATGTGGACCCAATGCCTGTGTCATTTACGCCCCGAGTGCAGCCAGCACTTGGGGCGTAGTCGTATATTAGCAGGCCCAGTTCAATTGCACAAGCAACATTTAAAAACTTTCTCACTATCCGAACGCTATGCACTTAATTTTTCATGGCCGTATGGTTGGGAGAGCCCCGCGTGTGCGGGGAACATTTACGATCCGTAACGCGATGCACGGTTCAGCCCCGCGTGTGCGGGGAACAGATGACGATCCCGTATGGATCTATCACTCATGATGGTTTTAGTCGATCAAGTCCGGATAGGTTAATGACACGGGCGGTCGGTCGGGGAACTGCACGACCAGCTTGAGGTTGCCGCCCATGGCCGAGATCGCTGCAGCAAGGGTCGACAGCAGCACATCCGAACGGGCTTCCATTCGGGACACATGCTCCTGGCCAATTCCCATGGTGTCGGCCACATCGGCCTGAGTCAGATCGAGCGCGCGGCGCAACTCACGCAGGGTGAGTTCTTCGGCGATCAGTTCTTTTGCTCGAGCTTCGATCTTGGTGCGCCGACCGGCTGAAAGACTCTCAATCCAATCGTTGGCGTCGATGAAATCCGCCCGCGTGATCCTGCTTTTGGCCTTTGTCATGCGCGTTACTCCAACCATTCATTGAACCGCTTATCTGCGCGCCGAATTAAGGACTTGTAGAACTTGGCGCTACTTTTGCCGGATTTATCACCACCCACCAGAAGCACCGCTTGCCGGGCCGGATCGAAGGCAAACGCGACCCTCCAAACACCGTCAGCGGCCTCGAAGCGCAGTTCCTTCATGTTGGTGTGACCTGATCCCTTGAGTGTGTCACAGTGTGGCCGCTTGAGATGTGGCCCGGATTGTTGCAGCAAACGAACCATGGATGCGATTTCGTCTTGCACCTCATCCGGAAGTGCAACCAATTCATCAGCGAAATCAGGGTGCAACTGTACGTTCCAAGTCACGAGCATTTATGCCATCTGAGGCATGGACTGTCAAACGTCGGTCTGCGCGATCACATTCCGCTTCGGCTGGGATCATTCCGTGACACGAAACCCCAGCCGTTTGTCATAGAGAACGGGCTTCTCGCCTTTCCCGGTTTTCAACGCAGCGCTCCGCCACCCGCCATCTGTCCCGTCGGGCTCAAGCACCAGCAGCGGCTGCCCGTCCCGCTCCCAGGGTGGCCAACTGGCTTTGGCGGCCTCGATCAAGCGTGCGCGCTCAGGAGGTGCCACCGGCTCGGCATCGATTTTGGTCTGCGCGATGCTCACCTCCGAAAGGGCCCAGGACAGCCGCAGATCCTTGTCCTCCGACCAGCACAGCGGCTCGATGCGACCGTTCCTCACGACACCGAGGCGGAATATCGTGACCGGCAAACCGAGGCGTGTCGGCGTAACGGTATCCGGCTGCCAGTTACTTTCGTTGTCGGCCCCGTCGTAACCGGCACCGAACTTCAGTACGTTCATTTTCGCGCAGTGAAGCGACGCCCCCGCTTCGCCAATGGCAGCTTGCGATTTTTTATGAAGCAGTGCCGGGATGTCATCGAGTTCCAGTGGTCCGTAAACCTGCTCGATCAGGTCTCGCACGCCTTCCGGCGTTGTGATGTGGCCGGTCTTGAACAGCACGCTGGCACTCCGCCAGACGATGCCGTGATGCCGGTACACAAACCCCGCCCGCTTCGAGATCTGGCCATACCAGCTAGGCTCCGTCACCAGTGCCGGATCGGGCGCGTGCACCAGCAGTTCCGGCGACGCCACAGGCCGGTTGGAATCGCGCTCAGCATGGCGCCAAAGCCGCCCTGCGCGCTGCACCATCAGATCGACGGGGGCGAGATCGACGATCATCGCATCGACATCGTAATCCAGCGACTGCTCCAGAATCTGCGTGCCGACCAAAACGAAACCGGGACGCTCGCCTTGCCTTTTGGCGCCGGGTCGGCCGAGTGTTTCCGTCACCAGCCGTTCGATGTCGAGGCGATCCCCCATGGCGAACCGCGCGTGTAGCAGCACTGGTTTCAGGCCGTGCCGCTCCAGCATCTGCACGGCCTCGATCGCATCATCGACCGAGTTCCGTATCCACGCTACAGCTGCCCCGTTCGACGCCATCGCGGCAACATGGGCGACGGCGCCGTCGATGCTGCTGATGCGGCGCACGCTCAAGCGGCGTTTGCGGTCCTCGCGCGTATCGACACGACGTGCGTCCGCGCCGGAGCCGCCGACCAGCGTCACCAGCGGATAATCGGACGTTTGGGGCAATGACGTCCTCTGGCCAAGGCCCCGGCTGTAGGCGGCTACCAGCGTCCGTCGTTGAGCCTCCGGCAAAGTTGCCGACAGGATAATCGCCGAGCCGCCAAGCGCCGCCTGGAATTCCAAAACAGTCTCGATTTCCTTACCCATGTACGCGTCATAGGCGTGGGCTTCGTCGATGATGAGCACGCGATCAGCAAGTCCCCACAGCCGCAGCGCCTGGAACTTCGACGGCAGCACGGCGAGCAGCGCCTGATCGATGGTGCCGACGCCGATATGCGCCAGGAACGCCTTGCGGCGGCTGTCGGCGATCCAGGCCGCGCAGGCGGCTCCGGATTCGTTGCCGCTCAACTCGCCAGCCTCGGCGAGGTTGACCTGGTCAGCAGCAGTCGTCGAGATCAGGATGGTGCCCTGGAATTTGGAGTGCAGCGCCTGGCGGCCATGGGCCAGCACAAGTGACGGCTTTGCGTCTTCGGCGAACAGCTTGCGGTACATGTCGCCGAGCCGCTCGTACATGGCGTTGGCAGTTGCCATGGTCGGCAGCGCGAAGAAAATGCCACTGGCCCGGTTCTCCTGCATCAGCCGCGCCGCTAGCAGCAGCGCCGCTTCGGTCTTACCGCTTCCTGTCACGTCCTCAATGATCGCCAGCACCGGACCGTCCGGGAGCGCCGCCGAATCGGCGAACACTTGCAACGGGCTCAGCGCTTTGGCGATGCGTTCCGGTAGCAAGTGTGCCGGGGACGCCGTTGATGCCAATGGCGCATGCAAAATGCCTGCTTGTGCAACTGCCGTTTCAGCCTTGGCCAGCGCCAGCGGCCAGTAAGCGGCAAGCGATGCTGTGGGCTCGCAATGCTTGAACCAATCGCGATTGGATCCAATCCAGTCCGCCAGTACGGTCAAGCCGGCGACCGCCCACGACAACCGGGCAGCTGTCGCCTGATCCGGCTGGGCTAGCGGAGTGGGCGCGCTAAAAAACAGGGCCAGAACGTCGGCGACGAAGGCGTCGAGCGCGGCGAAGTTCGCCGACCGCATGCCCTTTGGCAGCTCTTGCGCGGAGCCGATCATCGGTTTGCCGTGGTGACCGCTGACGCTGTGCCAGATCTGGTGGAACCGCGCCGACTTGCTCCAGCCCGTTATCTTGCTTCCGAAGCCCGACCAGACACGTTCGCGCAACTCGGAGCCCAGTAGATCGTGGCGAACGGTCGTATCTTGGGTCCAAGGGGTGAGACAACCGGGATAGAACTCCGGCACCTTCGCCTGAAACGCCGACGAGAACTTGCCGATGTCGTGCAATGCGATCATCGCCACCAGAAAAACGCGCGTGGCGTCGTCTGACGCACCCAGCAACCGTGCCATTGCTGACAGCCGTCTTGGATTGCTGCGCAACAGTACATCGGCCACCGCCGCGACATCGAGGTTGTGGTACGCGACCGGGTGCCACAATGGCTCGCCTGGCCGTCCACCTAGTGCTTTGCCCCAGAATTGCAGGTAGGTCTCAGTTCTCATAGATACTCTCCGGAACCGCGATCCTCGTCATTCCCGGGCAGCCTACGGAAAGAACGTTGGGGAATCCAGGCTAGCGGGCGCGGGGGCGATTTAGGCGATTATCGTGTTGTTGCTGAAGGACTAAGGTCGCGCGCAATGTCGCGTAACTCCTAAAACTTGCGACATCTACCCGAAGCCCCGCTGCATGGCGCTTTTCGGTGTCGCAAATCTTTGTCGCTAGTCACTAGTGTCCGGTTTACTTAGTAGTTGACAGGTTTAGTGCATTGTTTCGAATGAAATTTCGGCCTCGAATTCGTGGTGTCGATTTGAACGTCCTGGC
>JAYSVA010000213.1:0-3757 GCA_043718785.1 Hyphomicrobiaceae bacterium | reverse complement strand
TCCAGCCTGATCGAGCGCAAACTCGACCCGAAAACCGCCGAAATCGCCACCAACATTGATGCGTCGCTAAACTCCGTCGAGGAGATTATGTCGGCGCTGATCGACTTATCACGCATGGACGCCGGACGGCTTGAAGCGGAATATACGGCTGTCCCCCTGGATGTCATGTTTACAACACTGCTGCGCGAGTACGAGCCGCTCGCCGCCCAAAAAGGGCTTGAACTTCGCGTGCTCCCGACCACCGCCTGGGTCGAGACGGACCGTCGGCTGCTGCGGCGCGTGCTGCAGAACCTCGTGTCCAACGCCATCAAGTACACGCCGAGCGGGGCGGTTCTGCTGGGGGCGACGCAGCGCGGCGACAACATTATTGTCCACGTGTCCGATACCGGTCCGGGCATTGATTCGGCCAATCACGCCTTGATTTTCAAGGAATTCCAACGCCTGGAGGAACATAAGGCGATGGCTTCGGGGTTGGGTCTGGGTCTCTCCATTGTCCAGCGCATTGGTCGTGTGCTTGGCACCGAAATCGGCCTGACCTCCGAACTGGGGCGTGGCTCGACCTTCTGGATCGCACTGCCCGAATGCGCAATTCCCGCCATCCGCATGAGCGAAATTGCCAGCAACCCGTCGGCGCAGGGACCCATCGCCGGTTGCGTCGCGCTTTGTATCGACAACGAACCGGCTGTGCTGGCGGGCATGCGCACCTTGCTCGAAGGCTGGGGCGTGATTGTGCTCACCGCTTCCAGCGCCAGCCAAGCCGTCGAAGTTGTGCGCCAGTCCGCGAAGCCCGCAGGCGGCAAACTGGGGATACGACCCAGCATCGTTTTAGCCGACTACCATCTGGATCAGGGCATCGGCCTGGACGCTATCGCCGCTGTCCGCACGGAACTGCGCATTGACATCCCCGCCATCGTCATCACCGCCGACCATTCGCCCGAAGTGCAGCGCGACCTGAAGGAGCGCAATCTCGGCCTCTTGCGTAAACCGCTCAAAGCCGCCGCCCTACGCGCCATCCTCACCCAATACGTCAGGCGGCAGGCGGCGGAGTGATGCTCTGCGGTGTTCAATGGTTCTTCAGCTATTTGTGACATGTTTTCGGCAGCATCAATGCCGAGGTTCTGCCATGCCACGTGGATTATCTGCCTATCTAGACTTGCTGCGCGTGCTGGCGGCACTGCAGGTCGTGGCGTATCATTTGAGCTGGCCACGCTTCTCGGCCCTTGACCGTACGATAATGTTCCAATGGGGCCACGAAGCCGTCATCGTGTTCTTCGTTCTGTCTGGTTTCGTGGTCCGGCACGCCGCCGAAAATCGAGACCACAGCTTTACTGATTTTGCTATAAGCCGTATCAGCCGATTGTATTCAGTCATCATTCCGTGCTTAGCCGTGACGGTTATATGCGATCTCGCTGGCCGCGCGCTGGCTCCGAACCTATACGAGAACATCCAAGCCCCCTCGTCTGGTATACAGGTCTTCGCATTGACACTGATCAGTTTAGCGATGTTGAACCAATCAAGTGGTTACGTTGTTTATTTCTCGAACGAACCTTACTGGTCACTGTGTTACGAATTTTGGTATTATTTTCTGTTTGCAGCATTCTACTACATCCGCGGACCGAAACGTTGGTTCGCAGTTATGCTGATCGCTTACTGCACTGGTATAAAAGCGCTTCTGTTGCTTCCAGTTTGGTGTATTGGCGTCCTGTCTTACACTGAACAGAGCAGCCGAAACTGGAATAAAAAAATGACTTGGCTTGCATTTTTGCAACCAATTGTTATCTTTTTTATATACGTGACGTTTGATTTCCCGAAAATTTCTGAGCAATTCATCGGACCCGCCTTGAGCAAACAACTGGTCTTCTCGAATCGTTTTATTAGTGACACGTTCCTAGCCATCAGTCTGGGTTTACACCTGTCGGCCGCGAAACAACTCGACACTGTTCTATGGCGCGCACTGGGTTTTGCTCAACCACTGATTGCTGCCGGGGCTGCACGATCATTTACGCTCTATCTCATGCATCAACCGCTGATGCTCATGCTGGTTGCAATCTCAACGGCACTGCTGGCACAACCCGCAGGTTGGTTCGTCGTCGTGGGAACCATAGGCGTGCCGATGCTGCTAGCCCCCGCCATAGAGAACCAGCGTCACGCTCTGCGTGCCTGGCTCTCACGGACATTGCAACGACTGCAAACGCTGCGTGCGCGAGCCCAACTTACATCACCGGCGTCGTAGTCACTAGCCGCGCCCGGACGGTCGACTTGCGCGGTCGCGGTGCCCAACGCATCGAAACCGCCCCCAACGTCATCGTCGACGACGTGTTGGCCCGGCTCGCGGCGATATTGGAGTGAAAAATTCACTCCCCAATCGTGAAACTTCTTTCCATATTCATTCTTGTGAGATATAGTTTTTATAGGTCATCGCGCGCCACATCAGCCATGCAGACACCGCCCGTGAAGCCGCCGCATCCGGGCAATCTGATTAAAATCATTCGCGATTTGGCGGCAAACGGCAAGGTTGACCTAACCAGTCACGCTGCCGACGAGCGGATGGACGAACGCGGGATCAGCTTTGACGACGTGCTCGAAATCTTCAGGCTTGGTGACATCGAGGGCACGATTGAACCGGGCAAACGACCGGATGAATGGAAGTGCCTCGTTCGCTGTAGGCTCACCTGGTCAGGGCGGGATGCCGGGGTCGCAACGGTAGTGGTTCGCAGAGACCGACTGATCGTCATCACTACAGAATGGATGGACAAATGAGCGAGCGAATGGAGTTTCACCACCGCAGCGAGCCGCAACTTGTCGGGCCATACCACCTGCGTTGCGTTGGTTTGCCGAACGTCTATTTACTGAGCGGCGTCACATTCAAAGACGATCCTGATTACGGCACGCTAGTGTCGTTCGCCGATCCAGACGACCTTCATCACGCCATCGGCCTGCACATCGCCATGAAGCCAGACTCGATGACTGGCGACGAACTGCGGTTCCTGCGTAAGCAGATGCGCCTGACGCAAGAGGCGCTGGCCCAGCGCTTGCGGGTCAACGTCCAGACCGTGGCCAACTATGAAAAGGGCACGACCGTCAAAATCGGCCCAGCCGACCCGATCATGCGTGTTCTCTATGCCATGCACATCATGCCGACGGACGCGCACGGCAAAGACTGGCGCGCCACCTTCGAAGCGGTGACGGCGCATTTGCCAACCCCACTTCCAGAACCGATGCGCCGGAGGATCATGGGTAACTGGATCGATCACGGAAATCTTGTGGCAGCGTGACGGGTAAACCGAATGCGGGGTCGGCTACGTGCCGCGCGCAAACGTCGTCGGCAAACTCGCGTGGATCTATTGGTCGCCACATGTCTCCCGCATCGGCAAGATGGTAGGATGATGCGTAGTAATGGCCAAACGCCTGGACGGTTTAGCGGCATGCCGGGACATGGACTTGTGTTACGGGGCCAACACTGCTCGGCGTTAGCCGCGCAAGACCGGGGCTTCTGGGCAAAAAGCGGGACAACGTACTAATCAGTCTGCAAGCGGCACGACTGGCATCTAGGGCTGAGTTGGGCAACGTCGTGCCTGTCTGGCAGATCATGCGGCGGCGGCGCGGACGGGGGTTCAAACGGATGCAGACGACGACGCAGGCAGGGCCGCCATCGTTGCGCGATGTCCTGTGGATTGCAGCGCCCATTGTGCTGTCCAACCTACCAGAAAAACCGGGAGCAGTGTACTAATTAATCTGCAAACGCCGTAAACATGGA
>JAYSVA010000212.1:0-1697 GCA_043718785.1 Hyphomicrobiaceae bacterium | reverse complement strand
ATCCCGGAAGTGCGGGCGGCATTGCTGCAGTTCCAGCGCGATTTCGCCCATAATCCGCCGGGTGCCGTGCTCGATGGCCGCGATATCGGCACCGTCGTTTGCCCGGACGCCAACGTGAAGATTTTCGTCACCGCAGACCTCGACGTCCGCGCCCGCCGCCGCCACGCCGAACAGCTAGCCAAGGGCGAGCAGCTCACGCTTGAACGCGTCATCGACGTCATCCGGGGCCGTGACGAACGCGACTCCGGCCGCAAAGACGCGCCGATGAAAGCCGCTGACGACGCCCACATCCTCGACACCACCACCCTCTCCATCGACGCCGCCGTCACCGAAGTGCTCCGGATCGTGGCGGCAAAGCGCGGCAAGAGGTGAGGGCCAGCGTCAGACTTTAGGACTGTTGCCGCGAGGACACCCAGCTGTCATGGTGCGTTGTCAGACTTTTCTCATCGCGTTGGTCGCAGGGCACCACTCGGACCACCTGGGAACACAGAGGCTCACGCATGCACCTCGTCTCTCGTCGATCCGTTCTGCAGGCTCTGACGGCGGTCTCGTTGACAGGCTGTGCGACCAGTCGCAGCGAGTTGCTGATCGATCAGCCATCGAAGGCCCCAGCGCTGGCCGCCAACGCACCTGTGATTGTGATCCGCGCCATTACTGACGCCCGCGTGTTCGAGAACGAACCGAAGTCCCCAAACATCCCGTCGCTCGGTGGTGGCGAAGCGGGCAAGGGCGGGTCGACAGACGCGGTCAAGGCCCGCGCCATCGGCCGCAAGCGCAACAGCTATGGCACGGGGCTCGGCGACGTTCTGCTCGATGGCGGTCAAACTGTGGTCGGCGTCATGCGCGACAGTCTCACCGCTGCGTTCGCCGGTGCTGGTTACGCCGTGAAGCCCGATTCGACAGCCGGGGCGATCACGGTCGACGTTCACATCCGTCAGATGTGGGCCTGGGTCGAGCCGGGGTTCACGGAAATCACCACCCACATGGATATGGACATCGAGCTGGTCTTCTCAGGTCGCGGCGGCAAGCAGGTAATCACGGTGCGTGCAGCCGAGGGCCGTGCCGCTGTCGGCGACGACGCGTGGCGCGACATCATCCAGAAGGGGCTCGCCGACTTCCGTAAGCAGGCCACCGACAAGGCCAAAGCCCTGCCGCGTTAAGGAGCGCGGACCGCAATGGGCCCGGCTTTTCGCGCTGGACTTTTCGCGCGGCGGTGCACTACGCAGGAAGGCTATTGCAACCTTCAGCATTCGACGCCCTGCAAGCGAGTCCCCGCCTTGTCGCACTCCACTGAGCCATCGTATTTGAGCACCCTGGCCACGCCAACCGTCAGGCTGGGCGTGACCGGGCTGGCACGGGCGGGGAAGACGGTGTTCATCACGTCGCTGGTGCGCAATCTCGTCTCCGGCGGGCGGCTGCCGTTCTTTCAGGCGCAGGCAGCCGGGCGGTTGGGCCGGGCCTATCTGGAGCCGCAGGCCAACAACCACATTCCGCGCTTCGATTACGAGGCGCACTTAGCTTGTCTGGGTGCAACGCCGCCGACTTGGCCAGAGAGCACGCGGGCGATCTCGGAATTGCGCGTCACCGTGCCATTCACACCGTCAGCGTTGTGGCGGCGGACGCTGGGGGTGGATCGGCTGCACGTCGATATCGTCGATTATCCCGGCGAATGGCTGATCGACCTCGGCCTGATGGAC
>JAYSVA010000211.1:0-3761 GCA_043718785.1 Hyphomicrobiaceae bacterium | reverse complement strand
AACCCGGAGCCTATCCCTGATGTCAGCCCTATACTCCGTTGAAGTTCGCGACCGGATTATGATTGCCCATTCGCTGCCGGATCCGTTCTTCGGCCCAGCGCAGCACATGCACGGCGCGACGTTTGTGGTTGATGTGGCGTTCTATCGGGCTGAACTGACCAAGCAGAACGTCGTCGTCGATATCGGCGCGGCGCTGGATGTGCTGAACAAAACGCTGAAGCCGCTGGCCTACAAGAACCTCGACACGCTGCCGGAGTTCAAGGGTAAGCTGACCACCACCGAATTCCTGTGCAAATATGTGTTCGACGCGATGGTGGCCGCAGCCAAGGGCGGCGCGCTCGGTGCTGACGGCAAGGGCCTGTCGAAAATCCGCGTGACGTTGCACGAAACCGACCTCGCCCGCGCCGCGTTCGAAGGCCCAGTCGGTGCCTAATTGCGCGTTCGTCATTCCCGGCGATCTCACCCTGGCCACCGGCGGTTATGCCTATGACCGCCGGGTGCTGGCTGGGTTGTTCGCGCATGGCGTGGCGGTGACGCATGTGCCTTTGCCGGGGGCGTGGCCGAACCCGTCAGCTGGCGATATTGAAGCGTCGGCAGCGGTGCTGGCCGGATTGCCAGTTGATACAACTTTGCTGATCGACGGCCTGGCCTACGGCGCGTTCCCTGGGGCGCTGCTGGCTGGGATTAAGCAGCGCATCGTTGCCCTCGTGCACCATCCGCTCGGGCTTGAGACTGGCGTACCGCCCACGCGTGCGGTCGAGTTGATCCAGCTCGAAACTGCCGCACTGGCCCGCGCCGATCATGTGGTTGTGACCAGCCCGCTGACTAAACGGATACTGGGGGCGGATTTCGCCCTGCCCGCTGCCAAGATTACGGTGGCTGAGCCCGGCACAGCGCCCGCCCAGCGCGCCAGCGTGTCGACGGGCGCGCGGGTGCATATGCTCGCGGTCGGCTCGATTGTGCCGCGTAAAGGCTATCCCGTGTTGATTCAAGCGCTGAAGGGGCTGCCATCCGGTTGGTGGCTGACCATCGCTGGCGGCCCACGTGACGAGGCGGAAGTCGCCCGCGTGCATGAGGCCGTCGCCACCAGCGGCGTTTCCCCGCGCATCGAGTTCGTTGGCGCGGTTGATGATGAAACGCTCGACGCACTGTATGCCAGTGCCGACCTGTTCGTGATGCCTAGCCTGTTCGAGGGCTACGGCATGGTGCTGGCCGAGGCGATGGCGCGCGGTTTGCCCATCGTCTGCACCACGGGCGGCGCTGCCGCTGAAACCGTGCCCGATAATGCCGCCCTAAAAGTGCCACCCGGCGATTATGCTGCCTTGCGCAAAGCTCTTTCCCGCGCCATCAGTGAGTCCGATCTGCGCCAGCGCTTGGCCGACGCCTCCTGGGCCGCCGGACAGCGATTGCCGCGCTGGGACGACACCTCACGCATTATCGCACATTGCATCCATGCCACAGCCATTAAGGGCCAGACTGTATGAGCTTTTCTCCGGAGTGGCTGGCATTGCGCGAGCCGGTCGACCACGCCTCGATCAACTCGCAGGTGCGTGAAGCCCTGCGCCGCTACTTCACCCGCCACACTAGCATCCGCGTTGTTGACCTGGGCTGCGGCACCGGCTCGAACGTGCGCGGCACGGCGGGCGCGTTGGGCCGCCGCCAGACCTGGACGCTGGTTGACTATGACCCGAAGCTGCTGAAAGCCGCCGCCTTCCGGCTCGAAGGGCTGGAGCGCGGCATGCGCACCAAAAGCGGCGTCCGCTTTGCCGTCGACGAGGCCGAAATCACCGTCTCGTTCCTGGAGGCCAATCTGGCGACCAACGGCTTTTCGTCCGTCATTGCGGGTGCCGATCTGGTGACCGCCGCCGCGCTGTTCGACCTGTTCTCGACAGCCGCCATCAACCAACTCGTGGACTCAGTCGCTGCCAACAAGCAGGCGTTCTTTACCGTGCTCACGTATGACGGCCTCGCATCCTGGCTGCCGGAGCATGCAGCCGATCAGGCGATGCGCGAGGCCTTCAACGCTCACCAGCTCACCGACAAGGGCTTTGGCCCATCAGCCGGGTCCGGAGCCACCGCTGCCCTGGTCGCCGGCTTCAAACGCCACGGCTACCGCATCCTGCGCGGCAAAAGCCCTTGGATCGTCGATGGCGCCCACCCCGAACTGCGCCGCCAGCTCGACGCCGGGTTCGCCAGCGCGGTGAAGGAAACCGGAGTTGTGCCTGCGGAAACCATTCAGGATTGGGTGGCGCATCGCGACAGTGCCGCTAATCCAGTAACCATTATCGGGCACGAAGACCTGCTGGCCCTGCCACCCGCGTAAGGTGGCTTGTAGGTTTCTTGAAAGTGCGCCGCTCCCTCGGTTCTTTCCCTCCCTCCCCCTTTGATGGGGGAGGGCCGGGGTAATGGCTCGGTGGTGCAGGTGGCACGAAGTCACCCCCACCTCACGCTGGCCAAATCGATTTTTGAGAAGAACAAAAATCGAGCCAACGTTGTCCTCCCCCCTCAAGGGGGAGGAGGCGAAAGATCGAGAGAGCTCAGGTAGGCACAAAGCCAACCTTAGGCCCAGAAATTTGAAACGAGTAGCACATGAAAAAGACAGCGGCTGTAATTGGGGGCGGCCCGGCTGGCTTGATGGCGGCGGAGCGGCTGGCCAAGGCTGGGGCGGCGGTCACCATCTATGACCAGATGCCGAGCCTGGGGCGTAAGTTCCTGATGGCCGGACGCGGCGGGCTCAACCTCACTCATAGCGAGCCACCGGCTGAGTTCCTGTCGCGCTACGATACGGATCGCGGCGGCCAGACGGCACTCGGCCCGCTGATCCGCAAATTCCCGCCCGACGATCTCGTCAGCTGGGCCAACCAACTCGGCCAGGAGACCTTTGTCGGCTCCAGCGGCCGCGTGTTCCCCAAGGCCATGAAGGCATCGCCGTTGCTGCGGGCGTGGCTAGCGCGGCTCGCCAAACTTGGCGTTGAAATCGCCCCGCGCCATAAATGGGTGGGATGGGCGCCGGATGGCCGCATCAAGTTCGAGGTCGCGGGCAAACCCGATGTGCTGATCACCCCGGAAGTCTGCATTCTCGCCCTCGGCGGAGCCACCTGGCCGCGTCTTGGTTCAGATGGCAAGTGGACGGAGCTGCTAGACGCCGAGAAAGTGCCCCGCTCAGCCTTTGTGCCGTCGAACTCGGGCGTGCTAGTGACGTGGTCGGAGCTGTTCAAAGAGCGCTTCGCCGGCGAGCCGTTCAAGCGGGTGGTGGTGAGCTGCGGCGAAGACCACGCGGAAGGCGAGGCCATGGTCACCGCCACTGGGTTGGAAGGCGGCGTGATATACGCCCTATCCGCCCCGATCCGCCGGGCGCTGGAGGCAGGCGGCGTCGCCACGCTGCACTTTGACCTGCGCCCCAACATTGGCGTCGAGCCCCTGGCGGCCCGCCTTTCGGCGCCGCGCGGCAAGCAATCGATGTCGAACTTTCTTCGTAAGGCGGGTGGATTGGCCCCGGTCGCCACGGCCTTGTTGCGCGAAGGCGGGGCGGTTGCACTGCCGACTGATCCCCACGAGCTCGCGGCGCTGATCAAGGCGTGCCCCGTGCAGGTCACCGGGTTGGGCAGCATCGAGCGGGCAATCTCGTCGGCGGGCGGCATCAAGTGGCGCTCGGTCAACGAGCACATGATGCTCTACGCCAAGCCCGGCGTGTTCGTCGCCGGCGAAATGCTCGACTGGGACGCCCCCACCGGCGGCTACCTGCTGCAGGCGACGTTCGC
>JAYSVA010000022.1:0-4762 GCA_043718785.1 Hyphomicrobiaceae bacterium | reverse complement strand
CCATTCTACAGGCTTTGTCGCAAGATCAGCCCACATCTGAAGATCAGGAGGTCGGTAACCAGTTGAATCTGTTCACGAGTTAGCCGGACACTAGTGATGCAAGACAGGAAAAGGGTCGCCCGCAATTTCGCCCGTTCCCTGCTGAGCTGCGATTGGAACAAGGCGGCGCTCCGACAGTGCGCGCGGGAGTTTTTCGGCCGCAAGCAGCGTGCCGCTCAATATCATCTGGTCAGAGAACTGCTCGTTCTTTGGGAAGGTGAAAGCCCGCCATCACCCGCCTGGCTCACAGCATGTCTTCTGCGCAATCGGTGGTTTGACAGCGAAGTGGATCCGCTTTGGGCTGACGCAATACCCGTCCAAATGGTCCTCTCTCCACCCTTTTTCGCCCCGGCCAAGCGGTTTGCCGCGCTGGATGTGCCGCGGATCACCACGCTTGGTGACTTGGCAGATTGGCTTGGCGTGTCGGTGACCCATCTCGATTGGCTGACGGACGATAAGCGCCAGCATGTGCGGACGGCGATCCCGGTGCTGCAACACTATCGCTTCACGTTCATTCCGAAAGCGAGCGGGCCGCCGCGCCTGATCGAGGCGCCGAAATCGACGATGAAACTGATACAGCGCCGCATCCTCCGGTCCATGCTGGACCCGATGCCGGTGCATGATTGCGCGCACGGCTTTGTCGCCAAGCGCTCGGTGCTGACGGCGGCGCGGATGCATGCGGGCGAAGCCGTGCTGGTCACCGTCGATCTCAAGGACTTTTTCACGACGACGCGGCTGTCGCGCGTGCACGGCGTTTTCCGGGCGCTCGGTTATCCGTGGTCGGTGGCGCGGGCGCTGACATCACTGTGCAGCACTGCGACGCCGGAGTCGGTGTTCACCCGGCTGCCCGCCGCGCGCCGCCCGGATTGGCACTCCCGGCGGATGTTCCGTTCGCGGCATCTGGCGCAGGGCGCGCCGACATCGCCGACGTTGGCGAACCTCGCGGCACGCGGGCTGGATGCACGGTTGACCGGATTGGCCGAGACGTATGGGGCCCGTTACACCCGCTATGCTGACGATCTCGCATTCTCCGGCGATAAGGCGTTCGCGGCCAAGGTCGATAGTTTTTTGCGTGCCGTCGATCAAATCACGGCGGACGAAGGCTATGCGCTCAACCCAAAGAAGACGCGGATCATGCGGCGCGGTGGCTGTCAGCGGCTGACAGGGCTGGTGGTCAACGACCACGTCAACGTTTCGCGCGCCTATTTCGATGAGTTGAAGGCGACGCTGCACAACTGCATCAAAACCGGTGCAGTGGCACAAAACCTCAGCCGCTTGCCAGACTTCCGCGCCCACCTCGACGGCCGCGTCACCTGGGTCGAAAACGTCACCCCCGCGCGAGGCCGCAAGTTGCGGGTGATGTTCGAGCGGGTGAGATGGTGATGGGGTTTGCCGAATCGCCGAACTGCCTCAAGTTGACTTTCGCTAGCGAACGGGGCACCGGGCGACCGCTTATTGATTCAGCCGAGGGCTGCGCGTGACGGTGATAGCGAATTGGGCATTTTTTGCGGAATGGGCGTTGATTTTGACGGTCGGGCTGGCGGCGGGGGTCGTTGGTGGCGTCGTTGGATTCGGTGCGTCGATCTTGCTGCTGCCGGTGCTGGTGTGGAGCTTTGGCGCTAAGGAAGCGGTGCCGTTGATGGCGCTGGCGGCGCTACTGGCCAATGTCTCACGCGTCGCGGTGTGGTGGCGTGAGGTCGACTGGAAGGTCAACGCCGTCTACTGTTCGACGGCGGTACCAGCGGCGGCGCTCGGTGCGCGGATGCTGGTCAAGATGGACGTGCGGATGGTCGAGGCCGGGCTCGGCGCGTTCTTGCTGGCGGCGGTGCCGCTGCGGCGCTGGCTGATCGGGCGCGGGTTCCGGGTGACATTGCCGATGATGGCCGTGGTCGGCGCCGGGATCGGCTTTCTGACGGGCCTAGTGGCTAGCACCGGGCCGATCAATACGCCGTTCTTTCTCGGTTATGGCCTGACCAAGGGGGCCTATATCGCCTCGGAGGCGCTCGGATCGGCGGCGATCTCGCTGACCAAGACCACCGTGTTCCATTCGTTCGGGGCGCTGCCGCCGCAGACCATTGTGCGTGGCTTAGTCATTGGCACGTCGTTGATGGCCGGGGCGTGGATCTCAAAACGCATCGTTCAGCGGATGGATGCGAGCCAGTACCAGTGGGTGCTGGAATGCATGATGATCGCCGCCGGGCTGTTTATTCTGCACAGCGCGCTGGTTGGGTGAAGGCCTCTGCTTGAAGACCGGCACAACAGCAACCAAATCAAGTCTGGTAGTTCAACGCGGATTGTGCGCTTAAGAGCGCGCGTCGGATGGACTCATCAAAACTTCATTCAAAACTGCACTCAAGCAAGGACGACACCTGCATGAGCAAAGCGATTGCGACAGAAGAGGACCTGATCCAGAATTACTTGGCACCGCTGGCGGCTGGGTTTCCGGGGGCGTTTGGCCTGAAAGATGACTGCGCGGCGGTGCGGCCTCCACCCGGCAATGATTTGGTGATGACAACCGATGCGCTGGTGTCTGGCATCCATTTTTTGCCTGACGAAACGCCGGAGAACATCGCTTGGCGGGCACTCGCGGTGAACGTCTCGGACCTCGCCGCCAAGGGGGCGTCGCCGCTGTGCTATCTGATGGCGCTATCGCTGCCGGATGCACCGGATTCGGACTGGATGATGCGGTTTGCCGGAGCGCTGAAAGAGGCACAGGACCATTTCGCCATGCATCTGATTGGCGGCGATACCGACCGCCGTGTGGGTGTGCCGCTGTCGATCACCATCACGGCCATAGGCACCGTGCCGGAAGGCAAAATGGTCCGCCGCTCCAAGGCCAAGGTGGGCGATCGGATTTTCGTTTCGGGCACGTTGGGCGATGCTGGGCTAGGTCTTGCCCTGCGCCGCAATCCGGATGGCCGCCGCAACTGGGCGATTGATAAGTCGGACCGCCAGTTCCTGATCGACCGCTATCTGCGGCCGACACCCCGGCTCGAGCTGACGCCGATGTTGCTGGACTATGCGACGGCGGCGATGGATCTGTCGGACGGGTTGGCCAAGGATTTGGACCGGCTGATCCGGGCATCCGGCGTCGGCGCGCGCATTGGCTTTGATTTGTTGCCACGTTCGCCTGCAGCCAGCCGGGTGTTCGCTGACAGCGCTGAACTCGGCCATCTGCCGCTCAATGCCGGCGACGACTATGAGATCATCGCGACGATTCCGGCAGCGAAGGCGCAGCAGTTCGAAGATGCGGCGCTGGAAGCCGGTATCGCCGTGACCGATATCGGTGAAATCACCAAGGCCGCCGGGTTGGTGATCCTGGATGACGACGGCAAGGCCGTGGCCCTGGATAAGACCGGGCACGACCACTTCTAAGCTTGCGGACCACACTGTTGCGGCTGGAAAACCGCAGTTGTGAACCATAAAATTAGAAGATCGAACCCCAAAACCAAAGTTCAGTCGTGTCGTGGTTGCAACTGCACTGTGGTTTTGGCAGTGTTTCCAGGTATTGCGAATCGGGCACGGGCAACAGCAGGCTGCTGTTCCTGTGCTTTATCGCATCACGTCGTTTAAATTGTACCGTTTAGTCAACGCTGCCTCCCGGAGAGCGGGAGCGGCATAGGGGGAACTGAATGATCACAAATGTGATGTGGGGGGTCATAGCTTGCGGGCTATTGGCTTGTGTCTACGCAGCCATCACCATTCAACAGGTGATGAAGCAAGACCCGGGTAACGCCCGGATGCAGGAAATTGCTGGTGCCATCGCTGAAGGCGCCACAGCTTATTTGAACCGTCAGTACAAGACCATTGGTATTGTCGGCGGCGCAATCTTCATTCTCGCCTGGTTGCTGCTCGGACCGCTGTCCGCTGCAGGCTTCGCCGTTGGCGCCATCCTGTCGGGCATTGCTGGCTACATCGGCATGAACGTGTCGGTGCGCGCCAACGTCCGCACGGCGCAGGCGTCGTCTGTGTCGCTCGGCGCGGGCCTTGATGTCGCGTTCAAAGCCGGTGCCGTCACCGGCATGCTGGTGGCTGGTTTGGCCCTCCTCGGCGTGGCGCTCTATTATTACTTCCTGGTGAGCGTGCTTGGCCACAAGCCGAACGCCCGCATCGTCATCGACAGCCTCGTGTCGCTCGGTTTCGGCGCGTCGCTGATCTCGATCTTCGCCCGTCTCGGCGGCGGTATCTTCACCAAAGGCGCTGACGTCGGCGCTGACCTCGTCGGCAAAGTCGAGGCTGGCATTCCCGAGGATGACCCCCGCAACCCCGCGACCATCGCTGACAACGTCGGCGATAACGTCGGGGATTGCGCCGGTATGGCCGCTGACTTGTTCGAAACCTACGCGGTGACGGTTGTCGCCACCATGGTGTTGGCCGCGATCCTGTTTGGCGCGCAGCCGATGCTGAACCAGCTGATGATGTATCCGCTGGCGATCTGCGCGACCTGCATCATCACCTCGATTGCGGGCACCTACGCCGTGAAGCTCGGATCGAACAATTCGATCATGGGCGCACTGTACAAGGGCTTCATCACCTCGGCGGTGCTGTCCATCGGTGGTCTCTGGGTTGCCACGCAGTATGCTCTGGGCACCTGGGGTGTGGTCGGAACGGTTGCCGCTTCCGGCGCGCAGCCAGCCATGACCATCACCGGGCAGAACCTGTTCTACTGCGGCCTCGTCGGCCTTGCAGTAACGGGCCTGATCGTCTGGATCACCGAGTACTA
>JAYSVA010000210.1:0-8426 GCA_043718785.1 Hyphomicrobiaceae bacterium | reverse complement strand
GCAGGCCCAGGCCTGCCGGTGTCTTGGCGGACTTTGGGGCTGTCGAGGATTTGGTCGATGCGGAGCGCGCGGTCGTAGGTTTCGTCATAGCGGAAGCGGATTTCGGGGGCGTGACGCAGGTTGACCTTGGCAGCGACCTGGCTGCGGAACTTTCCCTTGTGCTTGTCGAGCGCTGCCACCACGGCCTTGGCAGTTGCCTTGTCGTTGGCACCGCCGAGCGGAACCACGTAGGCGGTGGCGAGCGACAGATCCGGCGAGATGCTGACCTGTGAAATGCTGATTACCGTGCTGGCGATCACGTCGTCGTGGATTTCGCCACGCGACAGCATCTCGGCGATGGCATGGCGGATCTGTTCTCCAACCCGCAACATGCGCTGCGATGGGCCGGATTCGGTACGTTTTGATGATGTTTTCTTGCGCGTCATGGCCGTACTCCTAGACCCGCTGACAGGGCCAAGCAATACGCACAGCTGGTAAAATGGCGAATTGATTACCGGTTCAACGCCGGTTCACTGCGTCTGAGCAGGTTTCGCAGGCACGAAGGCGTCGGCCTGCTTCGGCTTGGCGGGCGGTTTGGCGGCGACTGGCTTTGGTTTCGGCGGCGCGGCGGGATCGGCAGCAGGGGCCGTTGTTGCGGCCTTTGGTGCTGGCTTGGCCACAGCCTTCACGGGTGCTGGATCAGCGGGTTTGACCTTCTTGGGCACTGGCTTTGGTGTCGGCATGCCAGCTGGCAGAACGATATCTGTGCCGTCGGTGACTTCGCCCTGCTCGTTCGGATCGATGGCAACGGCTAGGCCACCGAGCGGATCAGGCGGCGCGGGCGGGCGTGGGCAGCGGAACAGCACCTGCTGTTCGATCCTGATGTAACGGACGATGTCGGCGCGCTGCTCCACGGTGAGCTGGCGGGCGGTGGTTTTCGGCGCCTGCTCCATCTGTTTCGGCACGCCTGCAGCGGTCAACGAGGCAAGCTCGGTTTTCAGCTGCTCGCAGGCGGCGGGAGGCAGCTGCGCCGCACCTAAAGGCGCACCACCAACCGAGGCCAGCAGAAGGATCAGCGACAGCGAAACCGATGGTCGAGCCGAAAACTGCACGAGATCACCCTGAACAACTCTGGGGTTATTTCTGATAAGCCGCGATTATTCCTACAAAATCGACAGCTTTGAGGCTAGCCCCCCCGACCAATGCGCCATTGACGTTGGCGACGGCCATCAGTTCTTGGGCATTCGATGCCTTGACAGAACCGCCATAGAGGATGCGCATGCCCGCACCTTCGGCTCCCAAGCGGGCAACCAGGGCGGAGCGCAGGGCGGCGTGGACGACGGCGACGTCGGCGGTGGTCGGCACCAAGCCGGTGCCGATGGCCCACACCGGTTCATAGGCGATGACGGTGTTGGCGGCGGTGGCGTTGGCCGGGAGTGAGCCTTCAAGTTGGCCGCCGACGATCTTCAGGGTCGCACCGGCTTTGCGTTGTTCGGCGGTTTCGCCGATGCAGACGATGGCGGTCAGTTTGGCGCGGTGGGCGGCTTCGGCCTTGGCTTTGACGGTGGCGTCGCTCTCGCCATGGTCGGCGCGGCGCTCAGAATGGCCGACGATCACGGCGGTCGCTCCGGAATCAGCCAGCATTTCAGCCGAGATATCGCCAGTGTGGGCGCCGCTGACGTTGGCGTGGCAATCCTGCGCGCCGACTTTAAGGCTGGAACCCTTGGCGGCAACAGCTAGTGCCGCAACCAGTGTGGCTGGCGGGCAGATCATTACGTCAGCAGAAACGTTGGCCGACACGCTGCCTGCGATTTTCACGGCTTCGTCGAGCGATGCCTTGAGGCCGTTCATCTTCCAGTTGCCAGCCACCAGGGCGCGAACAGTTGAGCCAGCCATCTTGGGTTTCCTTGATATTTTGCGCCGTGACGCAGCGTTTTGCGAAGCCGCCCTTGCATTCGGGCGGCGGTTGGGCTTCTTATCTCGCAGGACCAGCGCGGCAGCAAGTGGCATGTCTCGACCAGACGTGCCGTTTCAGCTCGCGCTTATTTGCGTGCGCCCGCTCGGATTATGCGCTGGTGCACGTGCAACAAGGACAAGACGCTCCCATGCTTGAAATGTTCCGTCGCGGTGCCCAAGGTTGGATCGCCAAGATTTTCTTCGGCATCCTCGTGCTGAGCTTCGCTGTTTGGGGCGTCGCCGACGTATTCCGTTACGGTGAAGGGGCGCTTGCTCGCGTCGGCAAGACCGAGATTTCGAGCGGTGAGTTCCAAACGGCCTTCCAGAACCAAGTCGAGCAGCTACGCCGCCGCTATGGCCCGCGCATGACCGCCGACATGGCACGCCTGTCGCAGGTGGACCAGCAGGTGTTGCAGCAACTCGTAGCCAACGCCGCCATCGAGAACCACGCCAAATCCATGAAGCTCGGCGTGTCCGAGAAGGCGATTGTTGACAGCATCAAGAAGGAGCCGTCGCTACTAGGCACCGATGGCAAGTTCAACCGCGCGGCATTCGATTCGGTGCTACGTCAGGCCGGTGTGAGCGAGCGCACGTTCATCACCGAGCAGCGCCGCCTGGAGCTGCGCAACCAGCTAACGCAGGCGCTGCTAACTGGCGTCAGCGTACCCGATGTCACCATTGATCTGCTGCACAAGTTCCGCGAAGAAACCCGGACGGCGCAGTATTTCAATGTCGATCCCGCCAAAGTGGTGAAGCTGACTGAACCGGATGACGCCAAGCTGAAAGCAACCTATGAGGCCAACAAGACGCAGTTCGTGACGCCGGAGCTGCGCAAACTGGCCGTGCTGCTGCTGACCAGCACCGAAGTCAAAAAGCGCGTTGCTGTCACTGACGATGAGGTCAAGGCGGACTACGAGGCCGACAAAGAGCGTTTCAACCTGCCAGAGAAACGCAAGCTGCAGCAGATCGCGTTCCCAGATAAAGCTGCCGCCGAGAAGGCTGTGAAGGCTGCTGCGGCAGGCAAATCATTCACCGATATCGCCAAGGAAGCCGGTGCTAAGGACAGCGACGTTGACCTGGGCCTGATGACTAAGAAGGAACTGATCGACTCGAAAGTTGCCGATGCCGCATTCGCATTGGCGAAAGACAAGATTTCTGGTCTGGTCGAGGGCCAGTTCGCCACCGTGTTGCTGAAGGTGGTGGAAATCCAGCCGGGCAAGCTGCGCAGCCTCGATGACGTGAAGGGCGAAATCCGCGAGGCGCTGGTCGCCAAGCGCTCGAACGATGAAGTGCAGAAGCTGCAGACCCAGGTCGAGGATGCCCGCACGTCAGGCAAAACGCTGAAGGAAGCCGCCGCAGCGCTGAAAGTGCCGTTTATCGAAATTGCCGCGACCGACAAAAAGGCGCTCGGCCCGGATGGCAAGCCGGTGCTCGAAGGTCCAGACGGCGAGCGCGTGGTGGCTTCTGCATTCGAGGCCAAAATGGGCGTCGAGAGCGAAGCGGTGGAACTGTCCAATGGCGGCGTGTCCTGGACTGATGTGCTGGGTGTGACGCCGGAAAAGCAGCGCCCGTTCGAAGAGGTCAAAGCCGACGTCAAAACGGTTTGGACAGCGACTGAGACCCGCAAGGGCCTCGTCGATGTTACCGCCAAACTGGTCGATCGGATCGTCAAGGGTGAAACCGTTGAGGCGCTGGCCAAGGAAATCGGCGTGAAAGTCGAGACCGCGACGGGTCTTCGTCGTGGGGCCGCTGCGGGTGGATTGCCGGAAAATGTCGGCGCGCAGGCGTTCATCATCGGCAACGGCGGCGCCACTGCTGCTGACGCGGCCGATGGCAAATCCCGGGTTGTGCTGAAGGTGACCGAGATCAAAGTCGCCGCCCCTGCCACCAAAGAGCAGGCCGACAAGATCAAGGGCGAGGTTGGCCGTCAGGTGCAAAACGACATGTACGCCAGCTACATCGGCGCGTTGCGCGATGCCCAAGGCGTCACCATCAATCAAGCCGCCCTCACCCGTGCTTTGGGCGGCGACCGGCCAGCGCAGTGAGGTAACGAGTTGCGATTGGTCGTCCGACACCCACAAATGTCATCCTGGGCCTTGTGCCCAGGACCCATCGTGCAGCAATGTTGGTGTCGGATTGAGCCGTATAGGGGCAGTAAACGCGAGATCGCCCGCCCCCTCGTTGAGATACGACCTCGCTGATAGATGGGTCCTCGGGACAAGCCCGAGGATGACACCTGTGGGGATGCAAGCAATAACTCTCACTGAGAGACGCCAATGGCCGCCACTTCCGACACGTCCGCACTGGATGCCGAACCGTCCTTCGACGCCTTTGCCAAAGGCTATGCGGCGGGAACGACGCAGCTAGTGTGGACGCGGCTGGTGGCGGACTTGGAGACGCCGGTGTCGGCGTATCTGAAGGTGGCCGCTGGCAAGCCGATGTCGTTTCTGCTCGAGTCGGTCGAGGGCGGCGCGGTGCGCGGGCGCTACTCGATCATCGGGCTGGATCCGGATCTGGTGTGGCGCGCGTTCGGCGACAGCTGCGAGATCAACCGCACGCCGCAGTCCAAGCCCGATGCCTTCACCAAGCTGAAAGTCGGCACGCTGGCGGGCCTACGCGATCTGCTGGCCGAAAGCTGCCTGGAGGTCCCAGAGGGCCTGCCCCCCATGGCCGCTGGCGTGTTCGGCTACATGGGCTACGACACCATCCGCCTTGTCGAGCACCTGCCGAATGTGCGGCCCGATCCGCATGGCGTGCCTGACGCCATCCTGATGCGGCCAACGCTGATCATCGTGTTTGATGCCGTCAAGGATGAGATGACGGTAATCACGCCGGTGCGTCCTGATGCGAAACTGACCGCCGCCAAAGCCTATGAGCAGGCCTCCGCCCGGCTCGGCTCCGTGGTGATGGCGCTGGCGGCTGGCCTACCTGCGGGCGCTGATGTGCAGATGGCGGCGGGTGATCTGACCGACCCCGTGTCGAACACGACGCCTGCCGAATACAAAGCGATGGTCGACCGCGCCAAGGACTATATCCGCGCCGGTGACGTGTTCCAGGTGGTGCTGTCGCAGCGCTTCTCGACGCCGTTCACGTTGCCACCGTTCCAGCTCTACCGGGCGCTGCGCCGCACCAATCCATCGCCGTTCCTGTTCCATCTGGATTTCGGCGGCTTCTCGCTGGTCGGTTCGTCGCCGGAAATTCTGGTCCGTGTGCGCGCGGGCGAAGTCACCATCCGGCCGATTGCAGGCACGGCCCGACGCGGTGCGACGGCGGCTGAGGATCAGGCGCTGGCCGAGGCCCTGCTCGCCGACCCAAAAGAGCGCGCCGAGCATCTGATGCTGCTCGATCTCGGCCGCAACGATGTTGGTCGCGTCGCCGAGATCGGCTCCGTTTCGGTGACCGAGCGCTTCATTGTCGAGCGCTACAGCCACGTCATGCACATCGTCTCCAACGTCATCGGCCGGTTGGACGCGAAAAACCACGACGCCATCGACGCGCTGATGGCGGGCTTCCCAGCCGGCACCGTCTCGGGCGCGCCAAAAGTCCGGGCCATGCAGGTCATCGACGAGCTCGAAAAGGACAAGCGCGGCCCCTACGGCGGCTGCGTCGGCTACTTCTCCGCCGACGGCGAAATGGACACCTGCATCGTCCTCCGCACCGGCCTGGTGAAGGACGGCGTGCTGCACATCCAGGCTGGCGCCGGCTTGGTCTACGACAGCGTGCCGGAAAACGAACAACAAGAGTGCATCAACAAAGCGAAAGCGTTGGTGCGGGCAGCGGATGAGGCGCGGCGGGTGGCAGCCAAGGGGCGGCGGGGCGCAGGTGGCGGGGGGAATGGCGGGGCTTGGGGTTAGAGCGGAGACCAGCACGGCGGAGCTGGGCAGGTCGAGGGTGCGGCGCAGCCACACTAAGAACCCTTCAATGCGAGATAAGTGATGTTGTGCTGGTTCGTGATGGTCGGTTGGGCATATATTATTCTTTTTTTGTTCTTATTGTTGCTTCGTGGTATGTCAAATTTGCCAGGCAACGCTGGCAGTCCCGGGTCGGAGACTCTTGATCTATCTTCTGGGGAGAAAGTCCATGTCAGCACCCCAAATTTGGCTTAGGTCGCTAGGACTGTGTAACGCAGGGGGAAACAATGTCCGAAAAATCACTACGACCACTCGCCGTGGACCTGTTCGCCGGTGCCGGTGGCATGACGCTCGGCTTTGAGCAGGCAGGTTTCGATGTTGCCGCCGCCGTCGAAATCGATCCTGTTCATTGTGCTGTTCACGAATTCAACTTTCCGCAAACTAAAGTCATCCCACTGACTGCTGCTGGCCTTCGTGCTCAGCTGATCAGAAAATTGGCTAATGTGGGGCGTCGCAAGATAGATTGCGTTTTCGGTGGGCCGCCATGCCAGGGATTTTCGTTGATTGGTCATCGGGCACTCGAAGATCCACGCAACAATTTGGTCTTGGAATTTGTCCGGATCGTCGCAGAGTTGGACGCAAGCAGTTTCGTTTTTGAAAACGTTAAAGGTCTGACGGTTGGCCGTCATCGGGCATTCCTCGAAGAGTTAGTCAGGGCATTTGACGTCGCCGGCTACGAAGTGCGGTTGCCTTGGCAAGTGCTTGATGCTGCGCACTTTGGTGTGCCGCAGCATAGGGAACGCTTGATCCTACTCGGTACAAAAAAAGGTAGGCCGCTGCCGAACTATCCCGGACAGCTGACCAATGCGCAGAGTGATCGGAAGCAGCAGCCTTTGCCAACTCTACCATTGGGTCCGAACTGCCACGACGCACTTTGCGATCTTCCTAACATTGATCGCTTATCTGGATTGCTTGATTGCGACATGGTCAAAGCGAAGTTTGGTAAGCCATCGGCGTATGCAGCAGAATTGCGCTGCCTGACGAATTCAGCTTGGCATTTCGGCTATCCTAGGAACTGGGACACGTCGGTCCTGACCTCAAGCGCTAGAACGGTTCACTCGGAAATTTCACGACGCCGCTTTTCTGAAACCAAGCAGGGAGAGGTGGAACCGATAAGCCGGTTCTTCAAATTGAGTAAAGGTGGCGTATCCAACACCTTGCGGGCTGGCACAGATGGCGCACGAGGAGCTTTTACAAGTCCGCGACCAATCCACTACGAGCATGCGAGGTGCATTACAGTAAGGGAAATGGCACGGCTGCATGGTTTTCCTGACTGGTTCAGATTTCATGCGACTAAATGGCACGGTGCCAGGCAAATTGGTAATGCTGTTCCTCCGCCACTTGCGCGTGCTGTGGCAGAGATGGTGATGCTGGCGCTAGGTGCGATGCCAACTCGTCCCGTGAACTCTCTGAACCTAGGCAACCCAACGCTTCTCAATCTCGATCTGTCATCAGCGGCAGCACACTTTGAAGTTACTGCCCCCAGCGGTCGTCGCGATAAAAAAAGTGGAGCGAAAAAGCGTAAACAGCACGAAATCGAAGCTGAGCGTCAGTTGTTGCAGGTGTTGAATGGTTAAGGTAGTAAAATCTGAAAACCGTTACCGACAGTTGATTGAGAAAATTTTTTTCGACCACTGGTCAGCTGGGGTTACAGAGTTTGTTTTTGCGCGAGACGAACTCAAGTCAACTGCGGATGCATTAGGCATAAAACTGCCCGACAATCTCGGGGATGTGATTTACTCGTTTCGATTTCGCACTGCATTGCCTGATGCAATTGTCAAAACTCAGCCAACGGGCCGGGAGTGGGTGATTGAAGGAGCTGGAAGGTCAAAATACCGTTTTAAGTTATTCAGGGAAACTCGGATCGTTCCGAATCCGCTACTTGTGACAATTGCTATTCCCGACGCCACGCCAGAAGTCATCAGGGCGCATGCACTCGACGACGAACAAGCTTTGCTCGCGATCATCCGCTATAATCGACTGGTGGATACCTTTCTGGGTCTGACCACTTACAGTCTGCAAAATCATCTGCGAACTACAGTTGAGGGCATCGGTCAGATCGAAATTGACGAACTTTACATCGGTCTGGACAGGCGCGGTGGCCATACAGTGATCCCAGTGCAAGCCAAAGGCGGCAAGGATCAGATTGGCATAGTGCAGATAACTCAAGACATCCAGTTTGCTGCGCAGAAATTTCCGGGTCTTCGTTGTCGTCCGTTGGCAGCTCAGTTCATGGACGGAGGGGTGGTTGCCCTGCTTGAGTTAACGCTTGAGGGTGACGAAGTTAAGGTTCTGGAAGAGCGGCATTATCGGCTCGTACCAGCCAGTCAGCTCGACCAAGATGCCATCAGGCGGTACGGGGATTAGTCGCAAAGACCTACTCAATCAACGTTCAAAATCAAACCAATCCTTCTAACTCGCCTTGAACTCCCGGCCTTGCTGGAGGAAGGCTGACGACGCTGGCGTTGAGGCGTCGAAAGGGGCGGCGTTGTGCGGTGTCGTTGTCATTTGTGGTGCCGCGTGCCAGCTTTGGTGCCGAGTCCCACTGACCGGTAGATACGGATACGCCCCGATGAGCAC
>JAYSVA010000209.1:0-3777 GCA_043718785.1 Hyphomicrobiaceae bacterium | reverse complement strand
TCTGCTCGTTCGTTTCGGCCTATCGCTGCTGCCCTCATCGCAGGCGTCATGACGCTGTTCGCCGCGCTGCCCCCCACCACGCCTGCATCCGCGCAGCTGGCAGGTGACCCAGCAGCGGTCGCCTACATGAACATTGCCTCAAGAGAGATCATCGCGGCATCACGGACCCGGTCGATTGCGACGATGCAATCGGCGATCATGCGCCATGCGGATCTCGGCTACATGGGCGGTATTGGTCTGGGCGACTATCGCGATAAACTCGTGCCGACGGACAAGCAGAGCTACTACACCGGCATGAGCCGGTTCATGGCCAAATACGCGCTCAGTGAAAGCCAGAAGTACCAGGTGAGCCACCTGACGTTCCAGCCGGTTGGCCGCCCGGCCAAAGCTGGCCTGATGGTCGATAGCACCGTGCATATGCGTGACGGTTCCAGCTACGACGTGCAGTGGATGCTCAGCAAAACCGGCAACACCTATAAGATCCGCGATGGCCAGATCCTGACGTTCTGGATGACGCCGCAGCTGCAGCGCCTATTCACCAATTACATCAGTGAAAATGGCGGCAACGTCAAATCGCTACTGGTTGCTCTCAACCGGTAACCGCTAGTTGCCCGACGCGATGATGGCGGAGGCGACGTCGGTGAACGTTTCGGCGGGCACGAATTGGCCTTTCATACCGCGCGCCATGAGCACTGCTGCCAGCGCAGGGCGGTTGAGCAGCGGGATGTTGTTCGCCCTTGCCAGCGCCATCATTTCGGCGGCCTCCAGGTCTTTGCCTTTGGCAACCACCACGGGGGCTGCCGTCTCGCCTTGGACGTAGCGGATGCCGATCACGTCGTTCGCGCCGTACACCATCATCGTCGAGGCGAGCGGGCCGAGCCGTGTTGCCTGCCCGATCAGGCTGCGGCCTTCATCCTTCCGGCGGCGCTTGACCTCGGGATTGCCATAGCTCTCCTTGTTGTCGCGCTTCAATTCCGTGTCAGTCATCATCATGTCGCGCTTGAACAGGATCCGGCTGGATAGGAAATCGGTGATCGCGGCAAAGACGTACACCAGTGTCGACAGGGCGATCAGTGGCACGATGACGATGCTGAACATCCGCGGCAGGCACGGCAGTCCGCAGGCTTGCACCGCGATGATCCGGTCCAATCCGCCGTAAATGATCGAAAATGTGAACAGGCTGAAGACCAGCAATTTGAGCAGCCCGACGCCCGCTTCGACGCCGGTCCGGGCCGAGAAGATCCGCTTGAACCCTTCGCTCGGGTTGAGCCTGGAAAAATCCGGTGCAATCGGTTTGGCCGCGAAAATGAAGCCACCCATATCGACGATGGCAAGCAGGATTGTCAGCAAAATAATGATCAGGCTGATCGGCAGCACGATGGAATAAAACGCATCATTGGCGACAGCGAGAAACAGCTTGTGGGTGATGGTGGACGTCTCGGCCAAGAAGTCGGTGCTGAACGACTCCGCCATCAGCCGCTTGATGCTATTCTCGAAACTCGTCCAGGAAAACACCAGCCAGAACAGCACCGGCAGCGCCGCCAGTGCCACAACATCCCGCGATTGCGCCACGCGGCCTTCGCGGCGGCTGCGGCGCAATTTAGACTGCGTCGGCTGATGTTTCTTTTCTTCGGTTTCGCTCACGGGGTTTTCCTATGGGCTAGGGCGTGAGTACGGGTAGTAACTGGCGCAGCGCGTCGATGCTGAAGGTGCCGCGCGTCACCTCCCGTGCAATGATTGCGAACAGCGCGCCTCCCATCAACGGCAGCAGCAGCACCAACGCTAGGTTCTTCAGCACCAGCGAGATGTCGAACACCTGGACCTGCCGGGTTGACCGCCCCATCAGCGCTAGTGCCAGATCGACGGCGAACAGCGACATGATGATCGCGGCGGAGAAGCCAACGGCCATCAGCAGCTGTTTCGCCACCAAACCGCCGACAATCAGGGCCGAGGCGCGTTCCAACACGGGCAAGGCGCTAAACGGCGGCCAGACCTGGTAGGTCATGTAGATCTGGCCGAGCAGGTCAAACATGCCGCCTGACCACATCAGCACGGCGAGGGCTGCCATGATCAGGCCAGCTCCCAGTTCCGACGTTTCCGTTGTGAGCGATGGGTCGAACAAATTGCCGGCCGAGGAGCCACGATACGTGTCGATCAGCTCGCCGCAGTTCTGTGCCGCCCAGAACGGAATGCCAGCCAGCAGGCCGATGAGCAAGCCAACGAACAGCTCCTTGCTGGTGAACGCCAGCAGGTCCCAGGCGTTAAAGGTCTTGGCGAATGTTGGGTAAGTGAACTCATGATAGGCGATGGGGGCCGCCATCGCCGCAGCAAAGGCCGCCCGCACTAATGGCGACAGGTTGAGCCACGAGAACAACGGGAACACCATGGCGAAGCCCAGGAAGCGGCCACCGACAATCATCCACGCCGCCAGAAACGGGAAGATCTTGTCAATGAAGGCTTGTAGGGGCAGGGCCTCGATGTTCATGGTGCCGCCTACCTGCCGATAATCGGAATCAGCTCAAAGTAATGCCGGGCATAATTAATCAGCGGCGAAAACAGCATGCCACCGAACAGCAGGATCGAGAACATCACCGCAGCGGCTTTGACCACCTGCGGCAGGGTCTGATCCTGGATCTGGGTGACGCCCTGAATGATCGCGACAAGCAAGCCCGATATGGCCGCGATGGCGAGAATCGGACCCGAGCCAAACAGCACGGCGAAGAACAACTGCACCAGAGCGGCACTGGGAGAGAATTCCATTCCAGTCCCTCCTAATAGGCGTAACTGAGGATCAGTCCGCGCACTAGCATGTTCCAGCCGTCGATGGTCACAAACAGGAACAGTTTAAATGGCACGGCAATCACGGTTGGCGATAACACGAGCATTCCGAGCGCCATCAGCACGTTAGCGGTGATCAGATCAATCGCCAGGAACGGCAGATAAACGATGAAACCGATCTTAAAGGCCGCGGTCAGTTCATGCATCATGAATGCTGGAATCAGGATGAACAGCGACTCTGAATCGAACTTTACTGCGCGTTCTTTGCCCCAAACTTGCTCCGTTGCATTTGAGAAGAATTCGCGTTCGACTAATCCGGTGTTCTTTTTCAGGAATTCGACCACGGGTTTAGAGGCTAAGGCGAAGGTTTTCTCCAAATCATCGACGGTGCGGTATTTGGCCTGGGGCGCCCGCAGTTCCTTGTAAACATCGGTGATCACAGGGGCCGAGATATACAACGCTAATACTGCTGACAGCGCCGACATCACGAGGTTTCCAGGCGTCTGCTGCAGTCCGAGCGCGTTGCGCAGCACAAACAGCACAACATTGATTTTGACGTAGGCCGTCAGTAGCAGCATGGCGAACGGCACCATCCCGATCAGCGTGGTGACGATCACCAGCGAGAATAAACTGTTGGAGGCGTCGATGTTACCCATGAGCGTTCACCCGCACCAGCCGGACCGCAATGGCGTCACCGACGCGGACGATATTGCCGAAGCCAATGGACTTCTGCCCGGCATAAACCTCGACACCGGTCTCGATGGATTTGGGCAGTCCAATCGAGCGCGTCAGATCGATCCCGAGCAACTGTGAGATGCAGATCTTCTGGCGCGCCAGATCAACCGCCAGCTTGGTCCGTACGGCTTCTTGCTGACCGTTGCGGCGCTCTTGACGCGAGGTCGGCTCGCCAAGGCAATACTTGGCGTTCCACGAACTCTCGGCCAGTACCAACGGCTCTGTCAGCGTCAACTGGTTGGCGTTGATGTTGCCAAGTGCGGC
>JAYSVA010000208.1:0-3786 GCA_043718785.1 Hyphomicrobiaceae bacterium | reverse complement strand
CTTCGGCGTAGGCAAAGCACTCGTCGAACAGCCGGAATGTTGGGATGTTCTCGTAGACCAGCCCTTCGGCGAATTCTCGCGCTTCGGTGCGCTCACGCTCGACCTCGTTGGATTGAGGCAGCGACAGTGGACCGGACTTGCCGCGATCCGCCCCTTGGAATATCCCCTCAATCAGGGCCTGAAGCAGTCCCTCGCCCTGCAGGTGTTTCATGGCGGCACGTGTGCCGATTTCGGGATCGGTCAGCCGCACCTGGGCATCGGCTAATTGGCGGCGTACCGTTTTAACATCAGCCGGCAGCACAATGCCGCCGATCTCGCCGTCACAACCATCGGTCAGGCGACCGCTGGTAAAGTGGGAGACGTCATCCGCCATCAGACAGCCGGGCGGCAAGTGGGGGCGGAACACATCGCGGGGTTTGCGGAACAATTCGGCTGAGAGCTCGGCATACTCAAGCATCGCCGTTGGCATTACCCACCCGCCGCTGCCCCAAACGGCAGGGGCACGCGCGACCGCATAGCCGATGACGGCACCGAACAGCATGGAATCCAAAAACCGGTCAACCTCCTCGATGCGTGGCTCGCCATCAGGATCGTCTTGGTGCGCGCAGTGGAATTCGGTTTCGCCGCGCTGCAGTGCCGCCCAGGCCACCCGCATCACATCAAGCCCCGCCGTGACAGGCGATGGATAGTGTGGGGGCCGTTGCCATGGGGACTCCGGCCAGACTGAGGGATGGCCAATGACCTGCGCCCAATCAGGAAACCGTGCCCGGAACTGGTCGTCGACGATATCGAGGCAGGTCTCAGGTGTGCTCGCCATGAAACGGTCGAGCCATGCATTGACCTTCCCGGCCTCGCCTTCCAGCAGGAAGAATGGCCGGTGGTGTTCCATGCCGCCGAACGACAGCGCGTCGTTCCAGGCATCGCGGTTTTCGGGGTTATCATCGTCGTAGTTAGAAACTTCAGCCGGCAACCGCTCACTGAGGCGGCTTGCCACTGCCGTCATCCGCTCGACACGAGCAACATCAAGGTCCAGCAGCTGCGAACCGAATACGTATGGCACGCACCGCCTAAGGACGAAATCAAAATCAACCGCTGCCAAACCCCAACTGGTGCTCATTGACTTCTCCGTTATGCGCGCGGCCTAGGCAAAGGCCATATCTCCTATTCAGCCGCTTCGGATATGGCTGATTTCGCCAAAGCTTTTGCTACGCCCTCGGGATCACCTGCGATAGCATCTAGGAACGCGGTGCCAACCGCATCGGGCGCAACTGCGTGACGTTCCCATGCCATCAGCACGGCAATTGGGATGTGATAGCGCTCGGCAAACTCCGGCTGGCTCAACACCAGCTTCAGTCGGATCTTTTTTGCCAACGCCATCCGGTGCATGGTCTGGCCGACACGCAGCGGTGGGGCATCTGGATCAGCCTGGGCCGCTGCCTCGGCTTGTTCGTCAGTCATTTGCTCTAGCGCCGCCCAGTCGGTAGCGCCGGGTTTGCCGTCATCGCGGCGGGTTTTGTTCGGCATAACCTACCTGCTCCATGTGGGTCGCTTTACGAGCTGTGATGATGCGGATGCGTGCGTGTCGCAAAGTGTAAAACACCGCAATTACTTTGCCCTTGACCATGCCGACAGCGCGAAACCGATCCTCACCATAGTCCATTGTGTCGTCCGGGTCATCCACAATGCCAGGATCGTCAAAGATGAGTTTGGCGTCTTCGAAATCAATCTTGTGTTTGACTATGTTGGCGCGGGCCTTGTCGTCGTCCCATTCGAACCGCGCACTCCGCATTGTCAAACCTCCACCACAGGCGCGACACCGACAAATCCTATTCCCCCTTAATCCGGCCCGAGCATCTTCTCCGGCCGGACGACGGCGTCGAACTCGGCGTCGGTGACGTAGCCGCCGCCGACGGCTTCTTGCCGCAGGGTCGTGCCGTTCTTGTGGGCGGTTTTGGCGATCTTGGCGGCTTTGTCGTAGCCGATCTTGGGGGCCAGGGCTGTCACCAGCATCAACGACCGGTCCAGCGCCTGTTTGATGTTGTCTTCGCGGGCTTCGATGCCGATGACGCAGTTGTCGGTGAAGGAGATGCTCGCGTCGGCCATCAGACCCACGGACTGCAGGAAGTTGTAGGCCATCACGGGGTTGAACACGTTCAACTCGAAGTGGCCGGAGGCACCGGCAAAGGTGATCGCCGCCTGGTTGCCGAAGATGTGGCAGCAGACCATCGTCAGGGCTTCGCACTGGGTTGGGTTGACTTTTCCGGGCATGATCGACGAACCCGGCTCGTTCTCGGGGAGCGAAAGTTCGCCGAGGCCGGAACGCGGGCCTGAGCCGAGGAACCGGATGTCGTTGGCGATCTTGAACAGGGCGGCGGCAGCGGAGTTGATGGCGCCGTGGCTGAACACCATGGCGTCGTGGGCGGCCAGTGCCTCGAACTTGTTCGGCGCGGTGACGAACGGCAGCCCGGTCATGGCCGCGATGTTGGCGGCAACCTTCTCGGCAAAGCCTTTCGGCGCGTTGAGGCCGGTGCCGACGGCGGTGCCGCCTTGCGCCAGCTCATACAACCCGGGCAGGGTCTGCTCGATGCGGAGGATGGCGTTGCCGACCTGCGCGGCGTAGCCCGAGAACTCTTGTCCCAGTGTCAGCGGCGTCGCGTCTTGCGTGTGCGTGCGGCCAATTTTTATGATGTGGGCGAAGGCGTGCTGCTTGGTCAGCAGGGCCTCGTGCAGGCGGCGCAGTGCAGGCAGCAGTGTGCGGACGATCTCCTCAGCGCAGGCAACATGCATCGCCGTCGGGTACGTGTCGTTCGACGACTGGCTCATGTTGACGTGGTCGTTCGGATGGATCGGCGCCTTCGACCCCATGACGCCGCCGAGCATCTCAATGCCACGGTTCGAGATCACCTCGTTGGCATTCATGTTCGACTGGGTGCCGGACCCGGTCTGCCAGACCACCAGCGGGAAATGCTCGTCGAGGCGGCCCTCGATGACTTCCTGGGCGGCCTTGATGATGGTGTCGGCGATTTTCGCGTCCAACCGTCCGAGATCGCGGTTGGCACTCGCTGCGGCCGACTTCACCAGCCCGAGAGCCCGGATCACCGACTTCGGCTGCCGCTCCGTACCAATCTTGAAGTTCCCCAAGCTGCGCTGCGCCTGCGCGCCCCAGTAGCGCGTCACATCCACTTCAACGGGGCCAAAGGTATCGGTTTCAGTGCGGGTGGTGGGCATGGCGGTTGGGTCCTTGTGAGGGGAGGTCGGTTTGGCCGTGGAATACCCCAGGCGGCGCCGGGTGGCTAGTGCATCACTTTAGTGGTGGTCGGCGTTTGATTTGCACTGTTATTTGCAATGATACAGTTGCGCGAACATTCCTTGAGCCGCTACGTGAAGAAATGACCACAGATCGCCATTCAACGCTGCTCCGACTGGATAGAGAGTTCAAATCAATCAAGGCGCTGCCAATGGATGGTGGGCTACCTGCTTGGACGCTTATCACAGGCTTGAATGGGGCTGGAAAGTCGCACCTACTACAAGGCATTGTAACGGGTGCTATCGCTGCACTTATCAACGGGCAGCAGATCGGTGCTTCAGAGATCAAATTCGCGTCGTGGTCAGATCTGGTGCCAAACGATCCGGGTCCCTTCGCTGAATCGACGATTGCGCAGGAACTACACGGGTTCGCAGCTGTTGTTATTCAACAGGCGGATCAATTTCGCACTCACATGAAAGATCAAGCGATTGGCTTAGGTATAAGAGACACTTTAGCCCATGACACACGAGCCCTTCTGA
>JAYSVA010000207.1:0-3788 GCA_043718785.1 Hyphomicrobiaceae bacterium | reverse complement strand
TCAACTACCTGCTTGAGCGTTTTGCCGCGCACTCCGGTTTGTCCGGGGTGCAGCCGAAGGTGATGATCCGCGCTGTCGAAAGCGAGCATGTCTACGGCAAAGTCTCGGACTTCAAATCCCGGCAATCTCCCAGCGTGATGAGTGCCACGCATATTGTGAAATTGTGGGACCCAAACGAGTTCCCGGAGTTGGCGGCCAACGAGTACTTCTGCCTGACGGTTGCCAAGCAACTTGGCCTGGAGGTGCCCGAATTTGTGCTCTCCGATGATGGTGGAGCGTTGATCGTTACCCGATTTGACCGGGTTGACGGCGGCTATCTCGGGTTCGAGGACTTCTGCGTCCTCAATGCACTTGGTACGGTTGAAAAATACAAGGGCGGGTACGAGAACCGACTGTTCAAGCGCCTACGGGAGTTTGTGACGCCCGCTGAATCAGCGAAGGCTCTGGAGGACCTGTTCCGGCTGTTTGTGCTCAACTGTGCCATTCGCAACGGCGATGCGCATCTCAAGAATTTCGGCGTCACGTATGAGCGTATCGACGGTCCGGTAAAGCTGGCGCCCACGTTTGATCTGGTCACGACATGGCCCTATATGCCGGCCGATCCGATGGCACTAACGTTGGATGGTTCGACCAAATGGCCTGATCTTAAGTCTCTGATTAGGCTTGGACAAACGCGTTCTGATTTGGTCCCGAAACAAATTGAGTGTCATATCGAAGCCACGGCGGACGCCATGGCGACAGTAGCGCCTGGGGTTCGTAACTACTTCAAAGACCGTGACGGTGAGATTGGAACGCGAATGCTCCAGGCTTGGGAAGTGGGAATCAGAGAAAGCCTCGGCCTTATTCGCGGATTAGTCCAAGGCGCGGTGCCAAACAGTTTGCTGAAAATCCCCAAGTCAGATGCACGGCTATTGGAGTTATTGCGCCGGCAAGGTGGTAGCATACCCGGAAGTTTGAAAACGATTGGGCAGGCGCTTGACATACCTCAGAGCACGCTTAATGCATCCGTACGCCGCCTGACGGAGCGGGGGCTGCTGAGCCGAAGTGCGAGCGGACTAAAGTTGGTGTCCAAAGAAGCTTAAGTTGGCCGCGGCATGTTTTGTCACCCCTGCGCCCGTTGCCCGTAGCCCCGGAACTTTTCCAGTACGACGGCCATTTCCTCAGCTGGCAGCAGCTTCGGCTCGCCCAGCAGCAGCACCTTGATGTACTGCTCGGCCAGCACCTCGACGTCGGCGGCTAGTTCCAGTGCCGCCGCTAAGCTGCCGCCAACGGCAATGGCGCCGTGGTTGGCCATCAGGCAGGCGCTGCGCGCCGTCAAACCCCCGACGACGTGGCGGGACAGTTCCTCGGTGCCGAAGGTGGCGTAGGGCACGCAAGGGATGTCGTCGCCGCCCGCTGCCGCCACCATGTAGTGGAACGCCGGGATGGGCCTGTGGGCGCAGGCCAGCACTGTGGCGTGCAGCGAGTGCGTGTGGACGATTGCCTCGACATCAGGCCGCGCCACATAGGCGGCGAGGTGGAACCGCCATTCGCTCGACGGTTTGCGGTCACTCGCCGCGACGCTGCCATCCGCGCCGACAAACACCACATCGGCGGGCTTGAGGATGTCGTAGGCCATGCCGGAGGGTGTGATCAGCATGCCGTCGCCCCATCGCGCGGAGACGTTGCCGGAGCGTCCCGGCGACAGGCCGCGTTGGCTCATCGCCTGGGCGGTGGTGATCACCGCCCCAGATAAGGCAAGCCGCAAGACTGTTGCTTTGGCGGCAGATGCTTTAGAGACAGGTTTCTTCATTTGCAGCCGACCTTCTTGAATAGTTGAGGCATCCCGTGCTGACCGAAATTCCACTGACTGTGCTGACCGGATTCCTCGGATCAGGCAAGACCACCTTGCTGAAATCGCTGCTGAAACAGCCGTCGATGGCGGGCACGGCGGTGATCGTCAACGAATTCGGCGAAGTCGGCATTGATGATGCACTGATCCGCGCCACAAGTACTTCCACCGATGATCGCACGGTTTTGCTGCCATCGGGGTGTGTTTGCTGCGAAGTGCAAGGCGATCTGGTCGAGGCACTGCTGAAGCTGCACGACGACATGCTGAAGGGCCGCATCCCCGATCTGCAGCGGGTGGTGCTGGAAACCACGGGGCTGGCTGATCCCGGCCCGATTGCCCGGTCGCTGATCAGTGACCGCGACTTGTTCCGCATCTACCGGCTCGATGGGGTGATCGCCACGGTCGATGCGCAACATGGCGGCGTGCAAGTGCGCGAGCACATGGAACCGGCCCGGCAGATCGCGGCGGCGGATCGCATCATCCTGACCAAAACCGATCTCGTCTCAGCCGACCAGACGCACGACATCCGCGTGATGATCCGCGAGCTGAACCGCGCAGCACCGATCACCCGCAGCGTCAAAGGCGACATCGCCGCGGACGCGCTGTTCGGCATCAAGGCCTACGAAGTGCGCGGCGAGCCGGAGCGTGCCCGCGATTGGCTGGTGCCGGAAGCGTTTGAGGCCCCGGCTGAAGCCCACGCCCATGATTGCGGTGATCCGAACTGTGGGCATCCCCACCACCACGGCGATGGCCATAGCCACGGGCACACGCCGCATCTGCACGGTATCCGCTCATTCTGCCTGACGTTCGATAAGCCGCTGGATGGCCGCAAACTGTCGAGCCTGATCGACATGGTACGGATGACCTACGGCACCAAAATGCTGCGCACCAAGGGCATCCTCAACATCGCGGGCGAGGACCTGCCGTTCGTCGTGCAGGGCGTCAACCACGAGTTCTACCCCGTCGAAAACCTCGACGCGTGGCCGTCCGATGATCGCCGCTCCCACCTCGTCTTCATCACCAAAGACCTCGACGAAGCCACCATCCGCACCGCGTTCAAGCCGCTGTTTTAGGACGCGGCTCCTGACAAACCCCAGGCGACGGCGCGTAGGGCGCATTAGCCCTCTTGCGTAATGCGCCGGCCACAAGCTCGGGTCGCTCGATTGGCCGCCAATCAACTCCGGCACCGCAAGGATTGCTAGAGCGCCCAACTTTTCCGGTAGCGCCCAGTCCCGGCGCATTACGCAAGGGGGCTAATGCGCCCTACAGCTGGTCGCTTCGGCTCGGTAGGGAGAGATCAGCCAGCGCCACGGCAATGCAGGCCTCGAAGTCGGCGGGGGATTTTAGGCGTTCTGCGAGCACTAGGGCGAGCTTGGCGAGGAATACGGACTCGTGCTCAGGGCCTGCCTGGTCGATTGCCGCGGCTAGGGTTTCGTAGGCCTTTTCGAGGTCGTCGAAGGATGCGGTGCTCATGATGTGTGCTCCCCGAGGCATGCGGCCATGGTCGCTAGGATCTCGCGGTGCGCGACGGGCGAGGTCGCGTCCAGCCAGCGCCCGGCCACATGCTGATCGGGCCTGAGCAAGTAAAACGTACCCGGTTTCGCGCCGTACAGTGCCGCGATCTCCAGGTTTGCCGCTGGCATCCGCACGAACGTGAAGCCGGGATCGCGGTTGGCCAATTCGTTGATCATCAGCGAGGTGTCCGAGGACATTTCGTTCGATCTGTCAGCGAACATCAGCCCCGCAAAACCGTGCCCGGTTGCGTCGAGCAAGAATGTTCCGTCACTCATGCGGGCGTTCAACGCTGCCGCCCCGCGCATCGGGCCAGCGATGAACTCGGCTTCGCGTTCGGCAAACAGCGTCACCGGGCTGTCGGCGTAGGTGTAGGGCTGCATCTGGCGCGGGTTGGCGAACGGCTTGGCCCAGGGCTGGGAGAGGGCGAGTGACAGCGCGGCGG
>JAYSVA010000206.1:0-8484 GCA_043718785.1 Hyphomicrobiaceae bacterium | reverse complement strand
TCGGCACGGTGCTGACGGCTTGGCAGCAGCCGAATGAGCTGAAGTTCGAGCGTGTGCGCGTGCCGCTTGGCGTTATCGGGATCATCTACGAGAGCCGCCCGAATGTGACGGCGGATGCGGGGGCGTTGTGCCTGAAGGCGGGCAATGCCTGCATCCTGCGTGGCGGTTCGGAAAGCCAGCATTCGGCTCAGGCGATCCATGCCTGTCTCGTCGAGGGGCTGAAAGCGGCCGAACTCCCCGAGACGACAATACAACTCGTTGGTACGGGTGACCGTGCCGCTGTCGGCCACCTGCTGACCGGACTGAACGGCTGCGTTGACGTGATTGTGCCGCGCGGGGGCAAAAGCCTCGTCGGGCGGGTGCAGGCGGAAGCGCGCGTGCCGGTGTTCGCCCACCTGGAGGGCATCTGCCATACCTACGTGGATCGTGGCGCTGACATAGCTATCGCCCTGCCGTTGGTACTCAACGCCAAACTGCGTCGCACCGGCGTTTGTGGCTCAACCGAGTGCCTGCTGGTCGATAAGGGCGCGCACGAGGACTACCTGACCCCGCTGGTCAAAGCGCTACTTGATGGGGGGTGCGAAGTGCGCGGAGACGCGGCGACCGTCGCGGTGGATAAGCGCGTCAAAACAGCTGCACCAGATGATTATGGTCGCGAATTCCTCGACAGCATCATCGCGGTGAAGTTCGTGGATGGGGTTGACGAGGCCATCGAGCACATCGCCCGCTACGGCTCGCAGCACACCGATTGCATCATCACAGAATGCCATTCGACCGCCGAGTTTTTCGTCAAGCGGGTGGATTCAGCCATTGTGCTGGTGAACGCCTCGACGCAGTTCGCGGATGGTGGCGAATTCGGCTTTGGGGCAGAAATCGGCATCGCCACTGGCAAGCTGCACGCCCGTGGCCCCGTCGGCGTCGAGCAGCTCACAACGTTCAAGTATGTCGTGCGCGGGACGGGGCAGATTAGGCCCAAGTAATGGCTACTGTTTTGGCGCTCGCTTTGGCTCACCCGACTTCGGTTCGGCTTGCTTTTTGGCTGCTGGCGCACTCGCTGGTGCTGAGGCAGGAACAACCACGGCGGGCGCTGCTGGCGTTGGCAGCTGGGCCATTGGTTCCGGCGCGATATCCTGGCGCGGCCAGCGGAAATCATCGGCGCGGCCGGGACGTGGCAGCATCCGTTCGCCCTTGACCATTACCTTGAAATAGGGCGTCTGGGTTGGTGCCAGTTTGGCGCGTCCACCACTACCGCTGCTGTCGTTGGCGGGTGTGATTGAGCTAAGCACGACCAAGCCCCCTGCCATCGTCTCTTGCACGGTGTCGCCGACCTGGGTGGCTTTCTCCGGGCTGGCGTTGCGGGCCATCAGCTGGATCACGGATGCGGGAATTGCCGGGCGCAGTAGTTCGATGGTCACTGTCTCGTCACGGCCGTTGGTGCCGACAATTTTCAGTGACAGGCGACTATTGTCCGCCCGCTGCTCGGCTTGGCCAGACGTTGGCAGCGGAGCCGGAGCGGTGGTCGACAGGTTCGATTGGGTCGCTGAGTTGCTGCGTGTGTCGGCCGGGGAGCGGGCCGTTGTCGCGACGGCGGCACCAGGAGCTGCTTCGGCTGATTGTTTCGGTGCAATCTTGCGCTGTTCTGGTTCTGCACCTGCCAGCGGAATGGAACGTTCCGTGCGGGCCTGGGCAATGTCGCGCTTGATCTCGCGCTCGGCGAAGTGCGCGAGCTTGCGGTTGCCGACCGCCGTAAACAGGATGCCGTCGGTGGCACGCAGGAGTTGGAATTTTCCGGCCAGATCAGGGCCGTAGCGATTGAACGCGCCGCTCTCGTCGGCAAACCCAGCAAACGCGTCGATGTATTTGACTGAATTAATGTAGGCGCGGTCACGAACGATGTCATTAATCACCTGAATGTCGTCGTTCCAGTCGGATTTGCCGACAACAGGCAGGCCGACCCAGTAAACGGCACCACTGCGGCGTTTCATGGCTTTGATCAGCCTGTCAACCCGGCGGCTGTATTCGGAGCGCCACTCTTCGGAACCGAATTTGAGTTGTTTAGTGCCGACTTTGATTGGCTGGCGATCATAAACACCCAGCATGATGACGCTGATGTGATGCGCATCCCTGGACGCTAAGTCCTCTAGCTGCTTGAGGTCATCATCTGCTTCGGCGCGGGCTAAGCCTGCAAGGGGTCGGTGCTTCTTGTTTAATTGCACCCGGGTGTCGGTGCCAAACGCTTCGACAATGCCGGTTAGCATCCCCTCGGCCATCGCGTCACCGACAACGTGCATGCGGTAGCTATCGCCCTCGGGGAATGACGGTAGATAGCTGGCGCCGAAATTTTCCTCGCTTTGGGCAACGACCGGGGTGGTCAATGCGAATGTCGGCAGCAGCATGAGGGCGCATAGACCGATGATCGTCGCCAAGCGCGGCAACGTTCGGGGGGCAGGGAGCTTAAATCTGCGGCTGGCGAGCCAAAGCATGCATAACCTCGTGCATCGTGAACGTTCACACTAGCACGCTTCGACCGAACGCGCAGCTTCAGAGCTTTGAACTTCACATCTATCCACGTGGATCGACCGAATTGCGGGCAACATCATGGCGACGCAATAGGATAGCCGTAGAAACAACAAAGGCGGCCCCCGTCGGAACCGCCTGAGATATCGAAGAATTTCGCGTATTACTTAGTTGGCCAGCGCGTGGGCGGGCAGCGGCCGGGCTGCCGACAGGAATTTGACGCCGACTTCGTTGATTTCGCGCCTAGTCACGTGGCACTGATACATTACCCGGTCATGGCGAATCACGAGCAGGCAGTTTTCCAGAGACTTTGCATTGAGACCGAACGGGTCGCCCCAGCCTGGTTTGAAAGTTAAGCGGGCGCCAGTTACCGACATATCGGCAATGGTACATGGAACAGGAGTGCGCTTGCCATCCGGGTACACGAGGCCAGGCACAGTGCTGCCTCGACGAGGTGCCATGCGTCGATTGTCTGCAATTCGATCGATTGGCGACTTTGCCTGGATGACGCCGACGATGCGGCCTTTGCGTGTCTCGTAAATAGCCATAACTTGCCCCTGCACAAACCAACGCAACGTTTGCGATGTGTCGCGAGCTCCTAACATGTCGAAAAGGGGTAAATTTTTTATTGTGTCCGAATGAGAAAAAAGCTGTTTCACAACAGTTTGCGTTCAATTCCTATTGATGAGTATCTGAACCAGGATCAATTGGCGTTCAGCGTGGCACGATGTTGGCGCGAACCAGCAGATGCCAACAGGCGACGCCGACCAAGCCCGCAATTGCTGCCAGAAAACTATGATGATTGGGCAACAGGCCCGGTGCGACAACCGAGGCGACGCCAAACCCGGCAATGGCTGCCGCCGCAGCGACAATCCAGTCGAACGTGCCGCGCCAAGAGATGACGGCTGCGAGTATAGCGCCAGCGAGGCCTGCCGGTAGTGCCGACCAGACGAACGAGGTAAGGGCCCACTGTCCGGCCTTGGCCGTCACTGCCGCCATGGATAGGCCCTTTAAGCTTGGCGGTCCCATCTGCAGCGCTCCTGACACCAGTGTTATCAGCAACACGATCAGGCCGACGAGAAACGGGCCGACCAGGGTACACATCAGAAACGTCCATAACGCCCGCTGCCCATTGGACATGTCATTTGGCTTTGCCATCAGTGGTCTCCGCTGGGTTCGCGACGTCGAGCCGTGTCTACCCACTGCCATGTTTGCTGCTCCGGTCAAGCGCAATGCCCATACTTATCCGCCGTAAAGCATTCCGACGGAAACGACATCAACGGCCCGTTATCGTTCGTAGCGCAGTTTGAATGCGGCCGGCTGCTATTTGTGAGGCGCGACAGTGAGGTTGACGTGTCGTTCTCCCGTCGGCAACCCGTGGGGTGGCCTGTTGCTGCCGCCAGAAAAGCTGGCCAGCGACCTGCGTTTAGCTATGATAATGCACAATTTAAAGTTGTGGGCATGCCAGGTTTGGCTGATGCATCGCGTGCGAAAGTCACACACTTGAGATCAGTGCCACCCGGTTTGCCGCCAAAATCGAACGTTCTGGACGTGAGCCTTGTTGCGGCTGACGACGCCACTTTGTTGGCAGCCAGTGCCGCAAACGATCCGGCGGCATTCCGCATTCTGGTCGATCGGCACTTGGGTGTGGCGCTGGCGGTGGCACGCCGCATGCTGCGCGACGAAACTGAAGCGGAGGATATCGCCCAGGAAGCGATGTTGCGGCTGTGGCGCGGGGCAGCTGGCTTCGACCTAGCGGCACTTGGAACTGGCGGCGTGCGCCCGTGGTTAAGGCGTGTCGTTTCGAACCTGTGCATTGACCGGATCCGCGTCAGCCGACGAACAGACGTGACGGATGAAGTGCCCGAACAGGTTGATCAACCAACGCAAGTGCTCGGGTTGACCGATGCAGAGCTGGCCGCGCGCGTTGACCAAGCATTGCAGCGGCTGCCAGAGCGCCAGCGGCTGGCGCTGACGTTGTTCCATTACCAGGGGTTAAGCCAGATCGAAGTGGGGGAAGCGCTGGGTGTTTCGGATGAGGCGGTGGAATCGCTGCTTGCCCGGGCACGGCGGTCCCTGAAGGCTGACCTTAAGGATGATTGGCGGGCGCTGCTTTTTGACGACGGAACCGCATGAGTGTTTTCGTCCTAGCATTGTACAGATGCATCTTCGTTATGGATGCGTCGTTCCGATTTGAAAGACTAAGGCCATGAAACGCACGTCTGATCCGAAAATTCTCGCTCTGCTGGATGTCTATGGCGCTGACCAAAGCCGCTGGCCAGCTGATGCTGCGCGTCAGCTGGCAGAGCTGACACGTGAGGACAAAACCGGCGCGGTAAAGCAAGCGTTGCGCGAGACTGAAGCGCTGGATCGGGTGCTAGCACGTGCTGGTACTGTTTCTGACACGCGGCAGGCGGCCCTTGCCGACCGGATCATGTCGGCGGTGCACCAAGACGCCTTACGCCAGACGTCTGCGGCTGTTGCCAGCCCCATTGCTGTTCGTAACGTCGCTGACAGTAACATCATCGCCTTGCCGATCCGCGCGAACAGGGCTGATCCAGCTCGTGCCACCCGGCGTCACGTCAGTATCGATTGGCGGGCAGCGGCGGCGTTGGCGGCGGCACTTGTGCTCGGCATTGGTGTCGGACTAACCGGCACCGCCAGCCCGACCTTCCAAGCGGTCGCCGAAACCGTCGGCGTCAGCCTCGACCGAAGTTTGCTGGCCTTTAACGATGATGTCGGGGGTACCATGTCGGTTCTCGACGATGAGGACGTGCTATGAGCGGGCAGGCCATTGAGGTGGGGGCAGCTAAACGTGGTCTCCGCGATGCCCCACGTTGGGTAAAAGGCACGCTTTTCGGCTCGTTGGCCCTCAACATGCTCGTGCTTGGCCTGGGGGCCGGGGCGATGTGGCATGTCCGTAGCGGACAGGCTGTCGGCGGTGGTAATCTGTATAGCAATCTGGTGGCCTACAGCCAAGGCTTGCCAGCCGCTCGGCGCAGCGAACTGGGCGCGCTCATCGGCGATGTCCGACAGCAGCCAGAGCATCGGGCGCAACGCCAAGCCGTGCGGGCCGCTCGCCAAGAGGTCATGCGCTTGTTCAAAGCTGATCCGTTCGACGTTGATTCGTTTCGCGCCGCTGGGGCGCGCGCTGCCGCCGCCGAGGCCCGTATGCGTGAGTATGCGGATGGGCAAGCAGCCACTATTGCCAAACAGCTGACGGCTGCGGAACGCACCGCGTTCCTGAAGTGGCGGGAGCTGCGCCGGGGCCGACGGTTTCCAGCTGACGATGAACCGCCTGCGAAAGCGACATTGCCAAAGACGCCGTAAGCAACGTCATCATTTCGAGAAGAAGTCGCTCTGCGAGACGCCATCGAGAACGACCTGAGCACTCCATTGGCCGGGTGTCGTGTTCAGGGTGAGCTGCAGCCCCTGTAATTCGAGCAGGGCGCGAGCCAGACAGATGGGTAGATCTTCGGCGCTGTTCCAGCTGGAAGCGACGGTGCGGGCTCCAGAAGTTAGTTCATCGAGAGCGACGCTGACCGTCAGGCAAACGACATCTTCATTGGTAACGGCCGTCGCATGCACTGTGCGCAAGCCGCCGTTGGTGATCGTAAGCTTGCTGATCGCGGCAGAGATCAGATTGATGATGGCTTGCCGCAACACCCGGCGTTCGCATTTGATTTGCAGGTGCGGTGGGATTTTCATGGCCAGCAGTACCGGTGGCAGCAACGCCGCGCTTCCGGGGGCAGCAGGTTTCGGGCTGCCAATCAGGGCCATCGCAAACGCATCGGCAACCAGCTCATGCAAGTCCGCAGTTTCGCTGGCGGCGGTATGTGGCGAGGCAACCAGTGAGGTCATCGCCAGCGTGTCCTCAGCGGCCTTAAGCAGTTCCACGCTGCTGGCGTGGATGTGCCGGGCATAGGACTGGTAGCGGGCGTCGCCGAGGGGCCCGAATGCCTCCTGCTGCATCAAGTCGGAGAACCCCATCACGGCATTGAGCGGCGTCCGCAGATCGTGACTGACCCGGGCCAGCAGTCCCGTCATCGGATCGGATTTGGCCTGGGTCGATATCGCGCGGGCCGGTTGTCCAAATGTGTCGTGCTGGGTCGGTGGGGGCGCGAGTGTTTGTGGTTCGGCACGTGGCCAGTCGTGAGCTAGCCACACAATGGCGAGCATCAGTCCCGTGATCGTCAGCCAAGGCAATGTTGACCCGAACGATGGGCTTGCCGAGGCGAGTTTCTGTTCTGTGCCCGTTGGCGTAATAGCCAGTTCGCCCAGCAGGACCAGATGCGCAAGTGCAAGTGCGATCACAGCCACTCGTCGCAGATGGCGGCCCGACAGTTTCGTCAGTGGGGCTGGCATGCGGAACTTCGAGGTCGCAGGAATGTCCCGCTGCCCGAAAAATTCCCGCAGATTGCCGGACGTTGTCCACGCCATCCTGGTCGCCTCAAGTTGTCTGATTGTCTGCTTGATCCGGTGTCATCGCACTTAATCCGAATCACACCCTAAGGATGCCTGATGCACGACTCATCTGTCGAGAGAGGTTAAATGTGGCGAAGGCGTGGCGGAGGCGCTTCTAGGCCCCCTGTGGGCGGAATACCACGAGGCAGTCTGATTGCGGATTATGAAGTAACTGCCGGATGCAACTAAAGCCAAGCCATCGTGTTTTCCGGAGAACCGGCCTGCAACACCAAAATCTTGTCTTGCGGCACCGGTAATTCTGCAATTTTCGCAGGTGATAGTCCAAGAACCTGGCCGCGTAACACGCGGGTGACGCCGCCGTGGGTGACGACAATGGCGCTGCGCGTGATGGTGTCGAGCCATCCGGCAACCCGGTCCGACAGCTGCGCGTAGCTCTCCCCGCCCTCAGGCTGCCAATGATAGGGATTATCGGCACGGCGTTTGCCGCTGGCATCGGTAAAGCCGTCGATGTCACCCCAGGTTTTGCCTTCCCAGATGCCAAATGCGATCTCCTTCAGCCGGTCATCGGTCGGGTAGGTTTTTGGGGCAAGCTCCAACTCGCGGCGGATAATCTCCATCGTCTCAGCGGTGCGTGCGAGCGGGCTACTGACAAAATCGAGGCCGGGATGCGCCGCTAGCACCGCCCGCAGCGCTACGCCGTTGCGGGCCGCCTGCCCCCGGCCCTTATCATTGAGCGGCGTGTCGGTCTGGCCTTGCAGGCGCATAGCCGCATTCCAGTCCGTCTCGCCGTGACGGACCACATACAACGTAACGCCAGGCTTCATTGTGCTGGTTCCGTGACTAGATCGGGAGGGAAACATGGGCACTGAGATGTCGTCAGACTTTCAGCACCAGCTTGCCATTGTTGCCGCTGGTATAGAGCAGGTTCATGGTCTCAGTGAACTTGGCGAGCCCGCCGGTGCGGACGTCTTCACGGATTTTCAGGCGGCCCTCTTTGTGCCAATGGCCGAGCGCTGAAATCGCCTCCGGAAACTGCTTTTCCCAGTCGAACACGATCAAGCCCTGCATTTTCAACCGTTGCGTCAGGATGCAACGGAGGTTTTTCGGCCCTTCCGGTACTGAAGTGGCGTTGTAAGCGGAGATTAATCCGCACACCGGGATGCGGCCGAATAGGTTCATCTGCAACAATACTGTATCGAGGATTTCCCCACCGACGTTCTCGAAGTAGACGTCAATGCCTTTCGGGCAAGCGGCTTTCAGGTCTGCTGCCAAGTTGCCCGCTTTGTAATCGACGCAGGCATCAAATCCGAGCTCGTTGACGACGTAATCGCACTTGGCCTTGCCGCCAGCGATGCCGATCGCGCGCGCGCCCTTGATCTTGGCGATCTGGCCGACGACGGAGCCGACGGCACCCGAAGCTGCCGACACGACCACGGTTTCACCGGGCTTGGGCGCGCCAAGATCAAGCAGTCCGAAATACGCCGTCCAGCCGGGCATGCCGAGGCCGCCGACCCACCGCTCGATGGGCGCAAGTGTTGTGTC
>JAYSVA010000205.1:0-8500 GCA_043718785.1 Hyphomicrobiaceae bacterium | reverse complement strand
CATTCTACAGGCTTTGTCGCAAGCTCAGCCCACATCCGAAGAACCAACGACAGGCAAGCAATTGAATTTGTTCGAGAATTAGCCGGACACTAGTGAGGTTGGGTCAAGCTTTTGCGCGACCCAACAACTTGACCACCACCCGTGGATTGTTGGGTCGCGCAATTGGGCTTGACCCAACCTACGGACCGGTGGCGCAGGCAGAGCGTGAATGGCTGACAGCGCGACAGCGAAGTTGTGATCTTGGGTTAGCGGGCCACGGTGTTTACGGATAGTCCGGGACGGTCAATCCCCGCGTAACCAAACAATCGCCTGGGGATTGTTGGGTTACGGCGGGATCCAAGGCGGCACGACCTCGTATCGTCCGTGGCCGCCTAACCCAACCTTCCCAACCTTCGTTCTGGCTTGAGTATTACAACACCACGGAATAAGGCGTCTTCAACCACAACCGCTGTGTTTGCGTCACCGATAGGCCTCAACATCGGACAACAAAGTCTCAAGGCCTTCTTCGGTTAGTCCGTTGGACTTCGCTGTGGCAGCCATCCGGTCCATGACTTCTTTCAGCCGCTCGCCCGCATAGCGACGGAAGCGATCATAGTCCGCTTCGGACAGGATCACGACGTCGGGCACGCCTTCGCCGTGAACGCGGACCGGGGACTGCTCGGCCTGCGTTGCAATCCGCTTCCAGTCGCGGGTGACGTCCTGTGTGGATATGGTTCGCATCGGCTTGGTCTCCTGGCAGCGAGTATCGTCGTACAGTACCACAAATTCAACCCCGTTGCGCCCTAATCGCCGCCGCTGCCGCAAACGGCCCGACCACTATGGCCATCAGCGAAATGGCAGTCAGCATCAGCAGCGAGGTGCCGAGGCTGCCGGGAGGCGTGACGACGGCGGAGATGGCACCGATGCCGAAGATCAGGGTGGGGATGTAGAGCGGCAGCACCAGCAGGGCGATCAATAGGCCGCCTTTACGGGCGTTGAGGGTGAGGGCGGCACCTAGGCAGCCGAGAAAGCTGATCGCCGGGGTGCCGAGCAGCAGGCTGCCGACCAGCACCGGCGACAAGGCCAGATCGAGATTGAGCAGCAGGCCGAGCACCGGCGTGGCGAGCGCCAGCGGGATGCCCGTGGTCAGCCAGTGCACCAGGGCTTTGACGGCGCAGACCAGCTCCAGCGGCGTCTCCGACAGGGCGAGGTTATCGAGCGAACCGTCCTCGGCGTCATCCTCGAACATCCGGCCAAGCGACAGCAGGGAGGCCAGCAGCAGCGCAATCCACAGCACGCCCGGCGCGATGCGGGTCAGCAGCTTCAGATCCGGCCCGAGGCCAAGCGGCATCATGGCGACCACGATCATAAAGAACCCGAGCGCCGTCCCCAGTGCCCCACCTTCGCGGACACTCAGCAGCAAGTCCCGTTTCAGCAGGGCCAGGAGGGCGTTCATGGGCGCGCTCCGCGAGCACCAAAACCGTCGAACCCATCCGATGGCTCCTTCGGCTTTTCTCCTCCTCCCCCTTGAGGGGGCCCCACTTTAAAATGCAGGACAGTGTGGCTCGATTTTTGTCCTTCACAAAAATCGAATTTGCCGCGCGAGGTGGGGGTGACTTTTGTCCGCGACTCCAGCTGCCCGAAGATCACCCCCACCTCACGACGGCATTGCTGCGCAAAGCCATCGTTGTCCTCCCCCCTCAAGGGGGAGGAGGCGAAAACTGGAAGGGTGGAGCAAGCCGTTAAAATCATATCGCCCCCCTTGCCGCGAGCTGCAGCGAGCGGGTGCCTACTAACCCGAGATCCATATGCGTGGCGGCGATGACGATGCCGCCGCCTGCGCGGTGCTGCTCGATCAGGGCGGCGAAGGCGCGCTGGTGGGTGGCATCGAGCGAGGTAGTCGGCTCATCCAGTAGCCAGATCGGGCGGGGGGCGGACAGTAGGCGGGCGAGGCCGAGGCGGCGCTTTTGCCCGGCGGAGAGGTAGGCGGCTGGCACGTCGGCGAGGTCCAGTAGTCCGCAGGCGTCGAGGGCGGCATCGCAGCCGCCAACGGGGCCGCCGAGATAGGCCGCCCAGAACGCCACGTTCTCGGCAACGGTCAGTTTCGGCTTAATGGCGTCGCGGTGGCCGACGTAGTGGCACAGGGCCGCCAGTTCCGCATCATCACCGGCGCCGACAACTTGAATGCTGCCTGATGTCGGCGTCAGGAACCCGGCGAGTGCGCGAATCAGCGTGGTTTTGCCAGCGCCGTTGGGGCCGGTCAGCACCAAGGCGTCGCCCGCACCGACGCTGAACGACAGCCCGTCGATGATGACGTGGCCGCCACGCTCGATGGTGACAGCTTCAACGGTGAGCGCTGAAACAGGCAAGAATCCCCCTAACCCTCTCCCCGTGAAAACGGGGGGAGGGGATAAAAAAGCCATGCGTAAACACGCGACGAGATAGCTGTTAACTCGTTGTGGCACTCAGGCCGCAACGGCTGTATAGCTACGCCGCATCCTTTCACGCCAGCGCAAAAAATCTTGGCAGTGGGGCATCGACTGTTAAAGCCAGTCACGTCTCGTGCGCCTGATCCCGTCGGCACTCCGACGGCGCAGCTCCCGATTAGCTCAGGAGACGACCCAAATGACCAGTGCCATCGATCAAGCCCCAGTTTCGCTCGACAGTTTCAAATGCCGCAAAACCATGACAGTGGCGGGTAAGACCTACATCTATTTCTCGATTCCTGACGCCGAAAAGAACGGCCTAGCTGGCGTGTCACGCCTGCCGTTCTCGATGAAAGTGCTGCTGGAGAACCTGTTGCGCCACGAAGATGGCCGCACCGTCACCAAAGCCGACATCGAAGCGATGGCCGCCTGGGCCGCCAACAAAGGCCGCAGCGACAAGGAAATCGGCTTCCGCCCGGCGCGCGTGCTGATGCAGGATTTCACCGGCGTGCCTGCGGTGGTGGACCTTGCGGCGATGCGCGACGGCATGAACATGCTCGGTGGTGACCCGCGGAAGATCAACCCGCTGGTGCCGGTTGACCTCGTGATCGACCACTCCGTCATCGTTGATGAATTCGGCACATCGAAGTCGCTGGAAGAAAACGTTGCCCTCGAATACTCGCGCAACGGTGAGCGCTACAACTTCCTGAAGTGGGGCCAGGGCGCATTCGCCAATTTCCGCGTCGTGCCACCGGGCACCGGCATCTGTCATCAGGTCAACCTCGAATACCTCTCGCAGACCGTCTGGACCCGCACCTACACCACGACGGGGGGCGGTTCCGAAACCTACGCCTACCCCGACACCGTCGTCGGCACCGACAGCCACACCACCATGGTCAACGGTCTGGCCGTACTCGGCTGGGGCGTTGGCGGCATCGAGGCTGAAGCCGCCATGCTCGGCCAGCCGCAGTCGATGCTGATCCCTGAGGTCATCGGCTTCAAGTTCAACGGCAAAATGCTGGAGGGCGTCACCGCTACCGACCTCGTACTGACGGTTGTGCAGATGTTGCGCAAAAAGGGCGTGGTCAACAAGTTCGTCGAATTCTATGGCCCGGGCCTCGACCATCTGACCCTCGCCGACCGCGCCACCATCGGCAACATGGCGCCTGAATACGGCGCCACCTGCGGGTTCTTCCCGGTCGATCAGGAAGCGCTGAACTACTTGACTATCTCCGGCCGCGACGAAGCCCGCATCGCCCTGGTTGAGCAGTATTCGAAGGCGCAGGGCCTGTTCCGCGTCGCCGGTCAACCGGACGCCGTCTACACCGACACCCTCGAACTCGATCTGGCCAAAGTGGTGCCGTCGATGGCCGGACCAAAGCGCCCGGAAGGCCGCGTTTCGCTGCCGGACGTCAAGTCCACGTTCGTCACCGCGCTCGATGCCGAATACAAGAAGCCGGGCGAACTCGCCAAACGCGTCAAAGTCGACGGTCAGAGCTATGACATCGGCCACGGCGACGTTGCCATTGCCGCGATCACCAGCTGCACCAACACGTCGAACCCAAGCGTGCTGATCGCCGCCGGGTTGCTGGCGCGTAACGCCGTTGCCAAGGGCTTGAAGTCGAAGCCGTGGGTGAAAACCTCGCTGGCACCGGGCAGCCAGGTTGTCGCCGCCTATCTCGAAAAGGCTGGCCTGCAGTCATTCCTCGATGCGCTCGGCTTCAACATCGTCGGCTTCGGCTGCACCACCTGCATCGGCAACTCCGGCCCGCTGCTGCCCGCCATCACCAAGGCGATCAACGACAACGGCATTATCGCCGCCGCCGTGCTGTCCGGTAACCGCAACTTCGAAGGCCGCGTCTCGCCAGATGTCCAGGCCAACTATCTGGCCTCGCCGCCGCTGGTTGTCGCCTATGCGCTGGCTGGCAGCGTCCACCGTGATCTGTCGAAAGAGCCGCTCGGCAACGGTTCGGATGGCGAGCCAGTGTTCCTGAAGGACATCTGGCCGTCGAACGCCGAAATCCAGAAGTTCATCCAGGAAAACATCACCCGCGAACTGTTCAAGTCGCGCTATGCCGATGTGTTCAAGGGCGATCCGAACTGGCAGAAGATCAAGACCGCGTCGAGCCTGACCTACCCATGGGATCAGGGCAGCACCTACGTGCAGAACCCGCCGTACTTCAACGGCATGACGATGACGCCGAAGCCGATCACCGACCTGAAAGGCGCGCGCATTTTGGCGCTGCTCGGCGATAAGATCACGACGGACCACATCTCGCCTGCTGGCAACATCAAGAAGGAAAGCCCGGCTGGCGATTACCTGCTGCAGCGTCAGGTCCGCCCGGCGGATTTCAACCAGTACGGCACCCGGCGCGGCAACCATGAAGTGATGATGCGCGGCACCTTCGCCAACATCCGCATCAAGAACGCCATGAACACGGACGCATCCGGCGTGATCAAAGAGGGCGGCAACACCAAGCACTATCCGTCTGGCCAGGTCATGCCGATCTTCGATGCCGCCCATAAGTACGCCGAAGAAGGCGTGCCGCTGGTGCTGTTCGCTGGCATCGAATACGGCAATGGCTCGTCACGCGATTGGGCGGCGAAGGGCACCAACTTGCTCGGCGTCAAAGCCGTGATCGCCCAGTCGTTTGAGCGTATTCACCGTTCGAACCTGGTCGGCATGGGCATTGTGCCGTTCGTATTCGAGGACGGCCTGTCCTGGCAGTCCTGCGGCCTGAAAGGCGACGAAACCGTCTCCATCGAAGGGCTCGAAACCATCAAGCCGCGCCAGAAGATGATCGCCAAAGTCACGGGCACTGATGGTGTCACCCGCGACATTCCCATCGTCTGCCGCATCGATACGTTGGACGAGATCGAATACTACCGCCACGGCGGCATCCTGCACTACGTGCTGCGTAATCTGGCAGCGGCGGCTTAAATATTGTGAGTGTCGGGAGACATTGAAGCCGGCGGGGCAACTCGTCGGCTTTTCATTCTGTATTGCCAGAGAATCTGTTACAAACAATATATTGATTCAACCCAGGGATGACTATGAGCGTAGCGGTCAAGACCAAAGCAGCCGGGTCCGTTCGCTATGGCTTGGACGGCCATCCCAGCGGTGTAACTATCGCGCAGTTCAAGCGCTTGAACCGCCACCAGAAGCGTGAGGTCATGGAAACTTGGTTTCGTGATCACTTCTATGATCCCGTAGAGGACTCTCCCTACAATGACGCAGAGGGAGGAGCCGAGAGGGGATACCTTTACATTCACGGCGGGCCTTGTGATGCGCGCGAAGAATTGGAGCAAGAATTTGAGGACATGGCCCCTAACGATTTGATCGAAAAGCTGGCCAACGATCTATCGATGGAGTGTGAGGGGTGGGTGCCAGGGCACGGGGCCTTAGATGAAACTGATTTCGCCGAAGAAGTCGATGTTATCGCATCGTTCCCGGATGATTTCGATTTCACGGGCAGCGCTCGTTTCTCCGACGAGCATGGCTCTCGATTGCGACAAAATGTTCTTGATAAGCTCGAAATCGCCTTGCGGACTTGCCAGCCTGAAGGCGCAAGCCTGATCGGGCACAATAATCCTCCGGAGCCTCTTCAAGCCATCGACTCTGGTTTGGCCAAGAGCTTGGGGGACATAGCGGAGCTGGTCGAACTAAAACGGGAAATCAGCTCCAAACGCCCGAGTGCCAAAAAGGTGAAGCGCTCGACGCGAAATCTGGAGCGTAAGTACGCTGATCGTTTCCTGGCGGAAGCGGCCGAATCTGGCGGAAAAGCATTCGGTCAAACAGTGGGGAAGGGATTGGGGGGTGCGTTGAACGGAGTGTTGGCTGCGATCATGGCGTGGTTGTCGTATCTGCTGGGAGGCTGATGGTCTTCTTACTTCTACAATACCTTGCAACCAAATTTGGCAATTTCCGGATCGAGTGTCGCCACCACCAGATCGAGGTCTAATGCCTGCGCGGCGATCAGCCTGTCGAAGGGATCGCGGTGGAACAGCTCAAAACTTCCGGCGCGCTCGGCTTGCTCCAAAGTCACCGGCAACATTTCAAACTGCGCGGCGGTGATTTTCTCTGCTAGGTTTGGGAGCAATCGGGCGGCTTCAGGCCATTTCCCGAGTTTGACCTTCAGCGCGATTTCCCAGCCGCTCACCGCGCTGACGCAGGTAGCCTCCGCATCCTCCATCATGCACTTGCGAAAGTGCTCTGGCAGTTTCGGATCGCCGACAAGACACCAGAACAGCACATGCGTATCGATCAATAATTTCAATGCGATTGCTCACCAGAAATCCACGCCAGCTCGTCCTTCGTTAATGGCTCGAACAATCGTGCAGGTACAGTCAGCTTGCCAGCCCACTGTCCGAGTATCGGTGGTTGACGCCGAGCGGGCGTGACCTGCTGCAGACGAAATGTGCCGCGGAGAGGATCGATGATCGATACGGTCTCGCCTCCGGCAGCCCGTGTGAGCAGGTCCTCCAAATGTTCCTTTGCGTCTGCTAAAGTGACATCTTCCATATGAATCTCCCAAGACTGAGAAAGTATAGCACTCGAATTTGTCCACGTCAGCCCAACATCCGCATCAAGAACGCCATGAACACGGACGCATCCGGCGCGATCAAAGAGGGCGGCAACACCAAGCACTATCCGTCTGGCCAGGTCATGCCGATCTTCGACGCCGCCCATAAGTACGCCGAAGAAGGCGTGCCGCTGGTCCTGTTCGCTGGCATCGAATACGGCAACGGCTCGTCACGCGATTGGGCGGCGAAGGGCACCAACTTGCTCGGCGTCAAAGCCGTGATCGCGCAGTCGTTCGAGCGTATCCATCGCTCGAACCTGGTCGGCATGGGCATTGTGCCGTTCGTGTTCGAGGACGGCCTGTCCTGGCAGTCCTGCGGCCTAAAAGGCGACGAAACCGTCAGCATCGAAGGGCTCGAAACCATCAAGCCGCGCCAGAAGATGATCGCCAAAGTTACCGGTGCCGATGGCGTCACCCGCGACATCCCCATCGTCTGCCGCATCGATACCCTCGACGAGATCGAATACTACCGCCACGGCGGCATCCTGCACTACGTGCTGCGTAATCTGGCAGCGGCGGCTTAAGCAAGTTAGGGATTTGGGGGAGCGTTTGATTTACGCTCCCCAGTTATCGCCCCAGACGGGCAGGGCGAGGAGAACTGATTGGCTTGAACTTCAGATGCTTTTCAATCAACTCCGTCAGTGCAATGCTGGCCAGGAGGGTCGCCTCGAAAGTATCCGTGTATGCGGTTTCGCTGGTTTCAGCTTCAAACGCCTTGAGCACAATCGATAGGTCGTTCCGGGACTTGAAAAACTTATCCAACTGCTTTTTGGGCAGCGCTGTAGCGATGGCCGCCGTATCGGGGTGCCGCAAGTAATTGTTACAACTATCAATCCTGAGTGCTGCGTTCCGCAGGTAGTAAAATGAGCTGTAAAAATTGGCGCTCTTGTCCTGCGCGTAAAGGATCGTGTTATCGTCAATGACTTTCTCTAAAAACAAATCGATGTGGCCGAGCAATTTTTTTGTATTTTTTTCTTCGGGTAGCAGAAAGACCGCGCGCCATAAAGAAAAACCGCAATCGCAGGCGTTTCGGATTAGGGCGGTTGTAAACTGATCGAGTTCAACTGTTGGCTCGCTGGTGGCCGCAACGCACTCCCTGACCTGGAGCAGTAGCCACTGCACATCGCTTCTGGCGCTCACCACCCAAGCTTGCTTTTGCAAAATTTTCTCTGACGGTGTCGTCATGGCTGGTTCATAGGGTTTCGCGAGGCCCTGGCAGTGTTATTAATATGCCATCTGATACTCCATGCTCAGTGAACCGCTTGATCATGGACGCGACCATCAAGTAGCCGTCTTTCCCAATTTCGCGATACGTCATGGCGTAAAGGAGCTCGAATAAGAGTTTACCCTTCAGTATGCCGGGTTGATGGTTCGATGCTACAATCCAGGCAAAGTAGGCATTGGCCAAAAGTGGGCTCTTCGCTGTTTCAAGTGGGTAGCCGCAGATCCAGTTTTCCGGCGATGAGGTAGGTGATGGCTTTGAGGTTGCGGAGCGAGCGGTAGCCGCGCGCC
>JAYSVA010000204.1:0-1719 GCA_043718785.1 Hyphomicrobiaceae bacterium | reverse complement strand
CCAAGGACATCCAAGATCACCTTCGTGACAGCATGCCGGTGTGGAAAGAGCAGTATCCGGGCGTCGAGACGTTGAACGTCGCGGTCATGGGCTGCATCGTCAACGGCCCCGGCGAAAGCCGCCACGCCGACATCGGCATCTCGCTGCCGGGCACCGGCGAGACACCGGCAGCGCCCGTGTTCATCGACGGCGAGAAAGCGATGACCTTGCGCGGGCCGAACATCGCCAACGAGTTCAAAGCGCTGGTGCAGACGTACATTGAGAAGCGCTACGGGCAGAAGGCGGCTTGAGGGGGGCGGCTAGCCGCTACGCTCTCCTCCGGTTTCCCGGAAGGCCTGCCGACCTTCAGTCGGCTGCCTTATCCGGGATCTTCCCCACTCAAAGTTTGGCGCTGTTTTGCCACAACGATGGACGTGAAGACCCCGGATATTTCCTGCCCGTGATGCGGGCAGAAAATTCCGGGGAACCAAAAAGAGAAGGGTATGGCCATGCTTGGCGTGCTGATGCTGGATACATCCTTCACTCGGTTCCCGGGCGACATTGGCAATCCGGCGGGGACAATCGACGTGTTGTTCGAACGCGTACCCTCGGCGACGGCACGGCGGATCGTGGGCATTGCGGATGAGGCGTTTGCCGAGCCGTTTGTGGCGGCGGGGGAGCGGCTGATTGCGCGGGGGGCGACGCACATCACCACCAGTTGCGGGTTTCTGATTGCCTATCAACACGTGCTGGCTCAGCGGCTCAGCGTGCCGGTGGCGACGAGTTCGCTGCTGCTATTGCCGCTGCTGGAGCGGATGATGCCAACAGGGTGGCGTGTGGGTGTGCTGACGTTTTCGGGCGCGGCGCTAACGGCGCAGCATCTGGCGGCGGCGGGGGCGGCACTCGATACACCCGTGCAAGGGGTGGAACCCGGCTGTCACTTTCAGCGGGCGATTTACGGGGAGTGGACCGGCGATCCGGCTGCTGATTTCGCCGCCCGCGATGCGGATGTTGGCCATGCCGGCCAAGCGCTAATTGCGCGGCATCCCAATCTCGGGGCGATCTTGCTGGAATGCACGAATTTCCCGCCACATCGGGATACCCTAAAGCAAACGACCAGACTGCCAATCTATGACATCTGGTCGTTGCTTCGTTTGGTCACGCAAACTGAGATCAGTTAACGCGGGTCCAGGTGGTGGTTTTGCAGAAGATTGCGGCGGTGCAGCCCGAGAGGTCCATCGTCGACTTGCTGGTGACGGTCAACGTGCCTGAGTATGTGCCGCCGTCAGCGCGGTTATAGAGCGAGCCTTTCCAGGCATTGTCGCCAGACTTTTTAGCGCCCGACATGATGTTCAAGCCGATGATTGGACGTGATTTCTTCGATGCGTCCGAGTTCTTGTCGTCGGTTTTCTGGCCATCAGTGACTTTTGAGATCTTTGCACACAGGCCGTCGCCACACTTGAACACGTCAACGTGGCTACCGTTCTCTGGATGCTTCCAAGTGCCAAATGCGTCTTCAGCTTTTTGGGCCGAGGCCATGCTGGCGGTGCCGATCAGGGCGATGGCGGCGATGCCGTAGGCTAAAGTTCTCATGATGCGTTCCCTCAAGTTTTTTGTTTCAAAGCTGCAGAGCCGCTAGGATAACCAAGAATGTGCGGCTGGAAAGTGGTTTTTACCTGAAAGACTTGTGAACGCGAAAAATAATCGCCCGGTATTGCCGTTGTGCCGCTTGCCACACGG
>JAYSVA010000203.1:0-3805 GCA_043718785.1 Hyphomicrobiaceae bacterium | reverse complement strand
CGCCAAACGCCCGACGCGCACCGTACAGGACACGTTCCGTCAATCTGCTGGCGACCTGGTGTTCTTCAGCGATGGCAGCGCCGAGCTCGGTGCCCGCGCCCGCCGCGTATTGGAAGCGCAGGCTGACTGGCTGAAATCGCAACCAACTGCCCGCGTGACGATAGAAGGCCATGCCGACGACAGCGGCAACGTCACTGAGAACTTAAAACTCTCCGAAGCCCGCGCCAGGGCCGTGCAGGCCCGATTGGTCGAAGCCGGTATCGAACCTGCACGTTTGAGTATAACGGCGGTTGGCAAGACCCGACGCGTCGCCGACTGCGATGACTCCGCCTGCGCCGCGCAGAACCGCCGCGTCGCCACGGTGATTGTGGCACAGACCGTGGCTCAGGCTGGCGACCAGGCTCCGTCAAGCCGGTCCGCCGCCTCCGGCCGCCTGCCTTGGGACTCTGTCCCTCTGCCGACACCACGCTAACGAGATCCGGATTCCATCGCCGTTGCTGATGCAATCGTCCAACGATGGGGCGGGATAATGTGGTGCGCATGCCGTCAACCGTTGACAGTCCGCGCGAATGCATCGAACTCTCGCCGCAATATCGCGCTACCAGAACGTGCTCTGATCGCTCGAACGCGCAACGACACTTTGTGTCCCGCGCCCTCAACGAGCCTATGCGGTGAAGGAAAAGGTCCGATGAAGTTCGTAGGCATCGTCAATAAAAGATTTTCGGGATCCTGCCTGTCGGCCAACTTAACGACGGGCATTGCAACAGCCGCTGTGCTCGCCGTCGCGACATCGCTGTTCGCTAGCCGCACCGATGCACAGACCTACACACCGCCGGGCAGCACGTCACCAGCCGCCAAGACCGCACCAGCTCCTAAGCCTGCCAAGCCCCCGGCGAAAGCAAGGACTGACGACGCCGCAACGTCCGCGGGGGCCAGCTCTGACGCACCCAAAAGCGGCGACGCGCAGCTGCGTCAGCGCGTCGATCAGCTGGAAGAACAGCTCGTTGATCTGCAGGTGACGATCGGCACGCTTGAATCGCTGGCCCGCAACCCCGGCTCCTCATCGTCCTCATCATCTGCCGCAACGAGCCGCTCCAGTTCGGGCAGCAGCAGCGCCGACAATGGCCGCGTGGATGTCCTTGAGACCCAGATCCGCGCCCTGACCGCCCAGGTTGAGCAGCTGTCCGATCAGGTCCGCGCCGCCAACTCTGGTCGCCGCGCGCAGAGCGCCGCACCAGCGGATGCTCCCCTGGCCGAGGCCCGCCCGACCCGACCAACACCAACGCCGAGCTTTGGCTCTTCCCCAGCCCGAGCCAATACGGGCGACCTCAACCAGGAAAACGACCAGCCGCCACGTGCCGCCGCTAGCGCTTCAGGTGGATTGCCAAGCAGCGATCCCGGCGCGAAGCAGCTGTACGAAACTGCTTACGGCTTCCTACTGCAAACCAACTATGGGGCTGCCGAAACCGCATTTGATGATTTCCTGAGCCGCTATCCGAACGACGCGCTGTCCGGCAATGCACAGTATTGGCTGGGCGAATCGTTTTTTGTGCGCGGCCAGTTCAAGCAGGCCGCTAGCGCCTTCCTGAAGGGCTATCAGAGCTACGGCAAAAGCGCGAAAGCCCCTGACAGCCTGCTCAAGCTCGCCTTGTCGCTCGACCGCCTTGGCCAGCGCGATGCCGCCTGCTCATCGTTCGGCGAGCTCGCAACGAAGTATCCGTCTGCCTCGGCCCCAGTCAAAACTCGGGCCGAGAACGAGCGCCGCCGACTTGGCTGCTGATCCTACCGCGCGCACGATAACATAAGGCCGCATCGATCACCCGATGCGGCCTTTTCGATTCGGGAGCTTCTGTCAGGATCGCGTACCTGACTTACTGCGCTTTCGGTGTTGGTGCCGGGGCTGCAGGGGCTGGCGTTGGCGCACCTGCTGGTGGTGGGGCATCCGGACCGTCATAATAGAGATAGCCATCCTCGATCGTCACGACCTCGGTGCCGTCCAATTCATACTCATCGTTGTCGCTGTCGTTCAGGCGAATCACACATCCCTTCAAACACACGCCATCGAGCACGGCGGCAGGCTTGAGGGTATGGTCCTTCTTGACGTCGCCTTCGACGATTTGGATTTTCTGCTCTTTATCATCGCGGTTGGTGACCGACACGGCGTCAGCCGCTCCGCCCAGCATGCCACCAGCAACAGTGGCCGCAACCGTGGCGAACAACAGCGCCTTGATTTTCGATGTGACGATCATCTCGCCCGCCTCCGTTAGTTGTGCCGGAACCGTTTCCGCTGCCGAACCTTACGCCAATCCAAGCTGTAGCCGAAACGCGCGGTCTCGCCGCAGGCCGTCAAACTTGGGCAGGGCTGTTAACCAGACAACGGGAGATGACGCAAGGCTGCGGTAACCCATATCAAAAAGCAAAACGCCCTGGTGCCAATGAAGGCACACAGGGCGCGTTGCAGAAGCGAAATGCGCGGCTGCGCATTTACTTCTTTGCAGCCTTCTTAGCAGGAGCAGCAGCTTTCTTCGCTGGAGCAGCAGCCTTCTTCGCTGGAGCGGCAGCAGCAGCCTTCTTCGCTGGGGCGGCTTTGGCTGGAGCTTTGGCGGCAGGCTTTTTTGCTGGAGCCTTCATGGCATTTATCCTTATAGAGCACCATTGGCGGTGCGGGTGTCAGTGAAGCTCGCGATCAGCGAACAACGGATCCGACATCGCATCGGACTTGCACGCACTCTTCCTGAGATTCTTAACATTCGGCAAACAGATTTTTCCGGTGACCCCTATCGAAAAAATCGATAGATAGAGTTGAAGCGGACGAAAAACATAGTCTTAAAAACCGCGCTCAACTCATCGGCAGAGACGCGGCGCATGGACATCATCTTAGCACGCACTTTTTTGATGGTTGCTGAAACGGGCAGCTTCATTGATGCGTCGACAAAGATGAATGTGACCCAGTCAACTGTCAGCGCCCGCATCAAAAGCCTGGAGCAGATGCTCGGTAGGCCGTTGTTTTCACGATCAAAATCCGGCGCTATTTTGACAACAGCCGGCGAACACTTCCAAAAACATGCGCTCGCCCTGATCCGCGTTTGGCAGCACGCCCAGCTCGAAGTTGGCTTGTCGGTTCAGCATCGCGACCATTTATCCGTCGGCGCACCTTCGCCGTTATGGGATGGCATGCTGCTGTCCTGGGTGGCTTGGATGCGCAGCAACATTCCGGATATTGCTGTGTCAGCAAGTGCTGGATCAGCTGTGGATATCACTCAGCGTTTAGTCGAAGGGACGTTGGATCTGGCAGTTCTCTACCGTCCGGCGCAGCCACCCGGCCTCGTCATCGAGCATCTGTTTGACGAAGAGTTCGTGCTGGTGACCAACTCGCACGCCGGCAACCGACGCAACGCCAGCGACTACATCTTCATCGATTGGGGGGCTGATTTTCAGCTCGATCATGCCGCCGCGTTCCCGGATCAGGTGCAGGCGGCGCTCAACTTCGACATCGGCTCAGTCGGCCTGGACTATGTCTTGACGCACCCGTCTTCGGCGTACTTTCCGCGCCGCCTCGTGGCCGAACACATTGCCGAAGGGCGGCTACGCTCACCGGCCCGGGCCCGCCGGTTCGTCTACCCCGTGTACATGGCTTACCCCGAAGCCCACGACGTCGACGCGTACGCGCCGATCCTCGAAGGCCTCAGGGAAAGTGCCAGGGCGGTTGAGTAGCTTAGTAGCCCATCGCCATGCCGTCTTTGCGAGCATCGGAGGCGCCGATCAGCACGCCGGTGTTCGGATCGACAGCGATGATCTGGCCACC
>JAYSVA010000202.1:0-3822 GCA_043718785.1 Hyphomicrobiaceae bacterium | reverse complement strand
CGCCCTCGCTATCCCCGGTGTCAGCGGCATCGTCAAAGGCCCCATCGACCAAATCCGCACCGCCATGACCGCGCTGTCGAAAGGCTGATCGGTTGGCGTTGAGCCAGAATGTAGAACCCCGGTGGCAACACCGGGGTTTTTCGTTGGGGGGACCGTAGGGCGCAAAAGCCCCCTTGCGCCTTGCGCCACGCCACTTGCTCCGGAGCCAGCAGATCAAGCTGGACTTGCGGCTTGGGTTGAACAAGAACTTTTCGCTCTTGACGACTGTCCGCTAATCCCTCAGCTTCGAGCGTGCCCCGCAGATCGCAACATCGCGAGCTATGGGCCAGGAGCAGAAGACGCGGCTTCACACACGGCAAGCTTGCGTTCCGGCAGCTCCCTGATGGTATAGCGGAAGGTCATCAAAGAGATCGTATGACCTTGAGCGCGGCATACATCAGAGTGCACCTGTTTATGCTAATAGAAAGGTGAAACATATGAACACGATAAATTCGCGAAATTGGACGGCTTACGAAAATCGCCAACCGCCTATGGACGCGTCAGCCGTTCCATTCTATGTGATTGGTCAAGTCGAGACAAATAATGGGGCGAAACGGCCGATTCTGAAACGTGCAGTGCCTCAGGGTTTCAATCCACAAATATTGATCTTAATTTTAACTATTGAAGATGCGGGCGGTGTCGGAACTACGGATGTCAATTACAGAGATGCTCGGTTTGATGATAAGGTAACGCTAGGCCAATATTCTGAGGTTCAGGTCATATACGAATCCAACCCTGTAGCTTCGGTACCCGTTCAAGTCACTTCTTGACCTCATGCGTTTTCAAGCAACTAACCCGAACTATTCAGCATGGGAGATAGAGTTATGGATGTGCGGGTCTACTCCGTTGATGACGTTCGAGCGGAAGGATTGGACGTCATTTCCCCAGCAATCTCGATCTCAATAAGGGACCAAGTCAACTCAACTGGCTGGACCAGCCCACGCATAATTCCGTGGAGCTATCCAACCACCGAATGATGGCATGGTCGATTTTGATTTCATCGCCTCCGCGCCGACCGGTTTTACTAATTTCGTATTTTGCCCAATTGGTTTGGGATACAGTTTCGCTATTCCAGACTGGGTGATATGTGTCCGCATACACACTTCTACCAACAAACTGGAGGCAAAAATCGGGAGGGGCGGGGCGCTTGCGCAGCGAACGGCGGCCCCAAATGGCGGTCACGTGAGGCCTTTAAGTGAAGGATTGCCGCTGCCCTGGCCATTTCCCTGAGTTTTGCCACCGAAGCGATCATAGGATACGCAGAATTATTGGCCAATAACGGCCCGTGCCATGTCGTTCAAGCAAGGAGTTTCCGCATGACTGAAGAAGTGTGGAAGGGCTATAAAATCAAGATCCGCGAGCTGAGCCCACCAAGCGGAAACGCGCCCCCAGGCAATAACAGTGTTTTCTCGACTGCCGCGCCGGCACCTCACGAGCCGACCTTGCTTGACGACGCCTTGCAGATCGATGGCGAGACTATTCCTGTACTCAAGGCTGCTGACGGCTATCGCATTTTTCACATGCCGCCTTCTGCCACGATGATTGAGGCGGCACGTGCTTATGTTGACGTCTTGGGAGGCAAACAGCAATGATCCGAAAAAATTTCATGGATCTCACCAGTGCGCAAAGAGACGTACTGGCCAATGGATTGAATGCATTGTGGCAACAAGGACTTATTAAGAACAACGCCGACTTCCATAACTCCAACTTTCATGCCGGCATTCATATGGGACCGGCATTTCTTCCCTGGCACAGAGACTTCATCAGGAAGTTGGAAGTTGCACTCCAGGCGGTCGATCCCAGCATCACCTTACCTTACTGGGATTGGGCGCGCGCGGACTCCAGGAATCTGGACGCTGGTCCCTGGAAATCCTTTTTCGGCGGCCGATCCAACACCGGTGGCAAGTTCGACCACTGGACGTACTCACGGGCCAATCCAGCCCCATCCTCGAGTACGCTTGCGACACTGGCGACCGTCGTCTCTGAGCTCGACAAGACCACATTTCTCGGTTTCAGAGCCCTGGAGGGAGGCAGCCATGTCCCAGGTCATAACTGGACGGGCGGCACGATGAGTAGTGGCCGATCACCTTTGGATCCGCTGTTTTACCTCCATCATGGTAACATCGATCGCCTATGGTCGATCTGGCAGCTGAACCACCCAGCGGCTGTGCAGTACGAGCATCTCGGGTCGCTCGGCCTGTTCGAAATGCAGGCAGCGCGGGTGCCGCTGAATAGTAGCATGGTCGGCGGCGCCACGCCTGCGTCGATGCTGAGCCACACAGCATTGGGCTACACGTACTCAGCCGATCCCGCTCTGGCGAACGCATGGCGCACAGCGAAAGGAACGGATCTGATCACCAACGCGCCGCCGTTAGTTGCATGACGGCACGCGGGCCTTGGCTCTGATTCGCTCAAACGGCCTAGCCGGCGAGCCGACAAATTCGAGGCCGAAGCCTGCGCTCCGAGCCTCTACTCCGTCTGGCAGGACCCCATCTGGTTCGAAGGCGAAAGCGACTGGTGGAGCCAGATCGAGGCGGCGATCTGCTCGCCCGTACTGCAGCTCGTCGCGTATCTGGGCCGCGTGAGCGGCACCGACGTGACGGCGATCCCGATCCGTGGCCCCGGCTCCGTCGACCTCGCAAAGCTCGCGCGCTGGCTCGGGCACGTACAGAGCACAAAGGCTTCCTCAGACAGTTTGGGGCACCTGGAACTAAACGGGGCTGGGTCGCTTGCGTCCGTCGCGACTTCGCCTGCGGTGGGCTTGCGGTTAGACAGCTCATCGATAGAATACCGGACTGTGGGGGAAGTTGCCTTCCTCAGCTGGAACGGGGAAACTAGGATATGAGAAAGACGGTAAGAGTGGTGTTTATCTGTCGCAGCTGTACGAAACACAATATTCAGGAAAAAGAAATCAACCCAGACGACGACTTAAGAAACCTAAACATGAAAACAAGTCGCACAGTTGAAGTCGCATGCGACAATTGCAAGATGGTAAACGCGGTCAAGGTCGATGGTTGACCCAGGAACAGGAATCGGCGGCTCTAGCCAAGATATCCCTGTTGGGAAATCGCCACCAAGCGATCCCGAGTTTTATTTTCAGTGGGCTAAAGAAAATGCGAAAGAATCAATCAAGCGCGCCGATACTGCTCTTGGTCAACTTCTCACGTTAAGTACGACACTGTTGGGTGGTGCAATTGCTTTTTGGGATCGCATGCCAATTGGCTCGAACTTCAAATTACTCGTAGTTGGCGCTCTACTTTTTACTGTCCTCGTATGCCTTTTTGCGGTGATGCCAATTAGCGGGCGGTCGGATGTCCGATCCGCTAGTGATATTCGCGACCACATGCGCGACGTTTTCGATTTGAAGTTGAAGCGACTTAACTCGGCAAAATGGTCGTTAACTGTCGCATTGCTCATGATGATGCTTGGACTAATAGCTGGCGCGCTCAAATGAAAGAATTGGGCAGTTGATGCCTCGTCACGCCTGCTTCCGACGGGAGCGGACCGGGGCTGACCAGCTGAGACGAGGTTGGACGAGGGTAGGTCCGGGTCATAAGCCGTCAATTGCGAGCTTCAAAGTTGCACGCTCACAACTACCGGTCCAACCTCAATAGCTGCCAGACTCGCCGCCAAAATTAACCACCCCCACAAATTCCCTGCCTAAAGTTATCCCCGCCCCTTTGCGCCGTGAGATTATGCCTGTGTTCTATCCCACGAGGGTGCGCTTCCGGTGCGTCGGTCGCGTGAGGGTAGGATGGAGTGAGCCGAAGTACGCCGCCCATC
>JAYSVA010000201.1:0-1730 GCA_043718785.1 Hyphomicrobiaceae bacterium | reverse complement strand
TGCGCCGTGGCGCTCGGCCAGTACGCCCCAGTTCAGCCGGAGGGCGTCTACCGAAGGCCCGGTCACCAATTCCAGACCGATAGGTCCGGTTGGCGCGGCGGCCACAGTTGCCGGTGCGGGGTTGGTGATGATCATGCCGGCGACGCGGGTGCCATCGAGCTGGGTGCCGAGGCGGGCCTGCATTTTCGGCGGCTCAGGCTGGGCTTCAAGGGCCTGGAAATCTCCCGGACGTGCCGCAGCTTTAACAGCGATGCCACTGCTGCCCCGCAGTGCGCTAACTTCGCCCTGCAACTCGTTGATCGACTGCTGCAACGTTTGGACATCGGACGCTAGCTTGGCTGTGAAGCGCTGTCCGTGGTTGCTTTCGGGATCGCCGGGGATCACTGGAAGCCCCATGGCGGTAATGGCATCGGGATTGACGGTAAGTACCGCCAGATAAGCCATCGACACGCCAGCCAGTGTGGCCCAAGTGGCGACGTAGGCACGCGACGGCCCGGTGGTGCGGCGCGGCAGTGCGGTCGTTGGCCGCGCGGCCTTCTTACGTTTCGGCGGGCTGGTGGGCGACCGCTGGTTGCGGGGCCCGGGACCGCTGGCCGACGGCGGGAGCATCTGGCTGTTCGGCGGTATGGCACCAGCGCCCCCCATATTTGGCTGCCCCAAGGAAACCTGACCTACAGCTAAAGACGCTGGCGGCGCACCGGGATGGGCGGCATGTCGCGATGGTTCGTGGGTCATGTATTCCCTCATCAAGCCAGATCGGGTCAATCGGCACCGGCCTTGCGACCAGGGCACCCGAATCAACTAATCAACCATTGAGCCTTGAACGGTCTCAGGTTTGCGTCAACGCGTCGGTCGCGGCTTCGCACGCAAATCTGCTGGGACGGCAGCAGTGGTGAGTAGGGTGCAGCCGTAATGTCACGCCAGCCGCCACCAAGACTGCAGTCAACGCCGCGAATCGCGTAACAACAGGCTTAGCAGGCGTCGGCGGGCATAGGCCTTGCGTTCCGACGCGTCGGCGTGGTGAGTAGGCGCTACAACACAATCAATGAGGCCCAAGACATGTCCCGCCCTCCGCTTCTAAGTGTCGTGCTTGGTGCCGGTAAAGGCACGCGGATGAAGTCCGACCTGCCCAAGGTGCTGCATGCCGTCGCGGGTCTGCCGATGCTGGGCCATGTGCTGAAGACGGCGCAGGCTGCCGGGACGGACAGCCTGTCGGTGGTGATTGGCCCCGGCATGGACAATGTTCGTGCAGCGACGACGAAACTGGCGCCTGGTGCCAGCGTTTATATCCAGGAGCAGCAGCGCGGCACGGCCGATGCTGTGCTGGCCGCCCGCCCGGCTATCGCCGCGCACCAAGGCGATGTGATCGTGCTGTATGCCGACACACCGCTGATCCGCCCGGAAACTATTACGCGCCTGCGGGACACCCTGGACGCTGGCGCGCATGTCGTCGTGCTTGGATTTCACGCCGAAGACCCAACCAATTATGGTCGCTTGCTCGTCGACGCCAGCGGCGCGTTGATTGCTATTCGCGAACACGCCGACGCCAGCGCTGAGGAACGCAAGATTACCCTATGCAACTCGGGCGTGCTGGCCTTCCGTTGTCCGGATCTGGCGGGCCTGCTGTCCCGGATCGAAGCGAATAATCCGAAGGGCGAGTACTATCTGACCGACGCGATTGAGCTGGCGCGCAAGGATGGTCTGAGTGCCGCTGTGGTGCTGTGTCCGGA
>JAYSVA010000021.1:0-2207 GCA_043718785.1 Hyphomicrobiaceae bacterium | reverse complement strand
GCGTGGTCGTGATTTACGCGTTTGGCATCTCGCTGCTGATGACGGCCCCCATCACCATCGTCACGACCCGCCGCGTCGCTGATGCCTTGTGGGGCAAGAAGCCGGAATTGGTTGGGCAGTTGCTACTGGGTGCGTTCTTGCTGGCACTTCTGTCGACGGGTGTTGGCGTGGCGTTTTTGTGTGCTGTGTTCAGGCTGGCCGCCCCGATCGCACTGGCATTGGCGGCGACGTCGTTGTTGGTGGCGATGATCTGGGTGGCGTTGTGTTTCTGCGGCGCCGTGCGCGACTACAAGGGGGTGACGCTGTCGTTCCTGATCGGCCTGATTGTGGCCCTGGTGGGAAGCGTGATGGCCGCCGTCCTCGAGCTTGGAGCGCCGGGAATGATCGGCGGCTTCCTGGTTGGACTGACGATCACGTTTTTCGGCCTAACGTCGCGGGTTCTCCGCACGTTCCCCCATCCGGTCACAGATCCGCTGGCGGGGGCTCGGATGATCCTTAGCGGCATATCGGAATTCTGGCATCTGGCCGTTGGCACAGTGTTCGGCACCGCCGGGGTGTGGATCGATAAGGTGGTGTTCTGGCTGTCGCCTGCAGGCGAAATGTTGGAGGCTGGACTGATCCACGCGCCACTATACGACAGCTCGATGTTTATCTCGTCGCTAGTGATCATCCCGTCGCTGGCGGCGTTCGTGATGAAGCTGGAGACCGAGTTTTTTGACCGGTACCAACAGTACTATGCGACGATCAAAGGCCACGGCACCATCGGCCAGATCGAGCGGGCGCGGGAACGGCTGGCCTCCTTTACGCTCGACCACTTGACGCTGATCACGGTGGTGCAGGTGGGCATCTGCATGGTGCTGATCCTGTCGGCACCGGTGATCGCAAGCGCGCTAAACCTGCAGTTCCGGCAAATCGCGATTCTGCGGTTCGGGGCGCTGGGGGCTGTGTTCCAGTTTGTGTTTATCGCCGCGACAGCCATCCTGCTGTTCTTTGACCGTCGCCGTTTGTACTTGAAACTCCAGATGCTGTTCTTCTTTGCTAGCGCCGGATTGACTCTGCTCAGCCTCCGTCTTGGCGAGGATTTCTTCGGTGTGGGGTACTTTCTGGCCTGCCTGATCGCTAGTCTGGTTGGTTACATCCTAGTTATAAGCACCTTCAAGAACCTGAACTTCCTGACGTTCATTGGCAACAATCCGTCGGTGCTGGCATCAACGGGCGGACGCCGCCCGATGCTGTTGGGGCGCCTGCTGGAAGTATTCCGCCGACCGAAGGCGAAAGCCTGATCGCGGGTCAGAATTGCAAACCGGGTGGTGACATCGCGGCCGCAGTAGCTAGAATGTGGCTGCCTTTCCTCCTTTCTCGCCCCAGGACCCACCATGCGCATTGTTGCCATTCGCGATATCTCCGCGCCTATTGCCTCGAAAATTGCCAACGCCTACATCGATTTCTCCGCGATGACCGCTTCAGTCGTGGCGATCGAGACGGACGTCAAAATTGACGGCAGGCCGGTTGTCGGTTTCGGCTTCAACTCGAACGGCCGGTACGCCCAGCCCGGCCTGCTCCGCGAGCGATTTATTCCGCGCCTCTTGGCGGCAAAGCCTGAGGCCATCGTCGGCAAGGATGGGATCATCGATCCGAGCCTCGCGTGGGATCAGATGATGAAGAACGAGAAGCCGGGCGGCCACGGTGAGCGTTCCGTGGCGGTCGGCGTGCTCGATATGGCACTGTGGGATGCCGTCGCCAAAGCCAACCGCGTGCCATTGTGGAAGCTGCTGGCTGACCGCTACAACGGCGGCAAGGCTGACGACACCGCCTGGGTCTATGCGGCCGGCGGCTATTACTATCCGGGCAAGGGCATCGACGCCCTCGAAACCGAGATGAAGTCGTATCTGGATCGCGGTTATGACACCGTCAAAATGAAGATCGGTGCGGTGCCGCTGGCCGAAGACATGAAGCGCATCGAAGCCGTGGTGAAGCTGGTCGGCAGCGGGTCCAAGCTCGCCGTTGATGTCAACGGCAAGTTCGATCTCGAAACCGGCTTGGCGTATGGCCGCGCGATCAAGCATCTCGGGTTGAAGTGGTACGAAGAGCCGTTCGATCCGCTCGATTATCTGCCGCATGCGCAATTGGCGGCGGACTATCCGGGGGTACTGGCGACCGGGGAAAACCTGTTTTCGATGCAGGATGCCCGCAACCTGATCCGCTAC
>JAYSVA010000003.1:0-4860 GCA_043718785.1 Hyphomicrobiaceae bacterium | reverse complement strand
ACGTCGTCCTCCGCCTCCTCTCCCCCGTCGGCGACCTGCGGTTAGGCGTGCTGACAGCGCTGATCGGTGCCCCGTTCTTCCTCTGGCTGGTGGTCCGGACCAGGGCGGAACTGGCGGGGTAATCTCCCCTCCTTCTCGTCATGGCCGCGTAGGCGGCCATCCACGACAGGTCTCAACTGTATGGTGGTAGCGGACAATCTCTGACGCTGCCGCGCCCGTAACTCTCTCTATTTACGCCGAGTTTTGTCACGTTGTCGTGGATGGCCGCCTCCGCGGCCATGACGAGAAGTTGACAGGATTTGCGCGTTGAGACGCGCAAATCCTGTCTCCTGAGCGATGCCATATGCGTTAGACAGAGCGGAGGCATTGAAGGAGGTGGACTGTGGCGAGTAAAAACAAGCGCGCACCGACCGATAAGGAACGGCTGCGCCGCGAGATCGTCGAAATGACCGAGGGCCAGCATCGGCTCGGGCTGGTCAGCGATGACGAGCTGCAACAGGTGACAATGCGCATGCTCGGCCGCGAGGCGCTACCCAAGGTGCCGCTGATGTCGGCAGCCGAGATCGTCAAGGTCCGTGAACGCCTTGGCGTCAGTCAGGCCGTATTCGGCGGGTTCCTGAACGTCGAGACGCAGACCATCTCCATGTGGGAACGCGGTGCACGCCGCCCCACCGGCACCGCGCTAAAGCTGCTCCATGTCGTCAAGGCGAGGGGGCTTGAGGTGCTGCGGTGAAGTTTTGAGACTTTGCCCGACCTGAGAAACACACAACGATTTTCGTCTATTCCCGCAGGGTACCCGGAGAAGCCCGCCATTTTCCTGCCAATTTTCCTTTTGGCGTAGTTCTGAGTATTCCTTGTGCCACCTTATCTGCGTCATGCTGTATCGTATGCCACTCGAAGAAGTTCACAAGTTCGTCAGGTGATGCCGCAATAGGCGTAGATTGATGATAAGTTTTTTGCTCGAACCTCAGCCCTGGGGCAAACCAGCGAAACGCCGAATGCAGACCCTTAGAATCAGCCTCAACTCGCACGTGCGGTTCGGTCACCAACCCTGAGAAGATTGTGGCTGCGAGAGTGTCCGTTCCAAAATTTACGAACACTGAAAGTTCGGTATTTGGAGGTGCTTCCAAGTAGCCCTTCAAGTATTTCCGTATGCTCTCAGCATCGGGCAGGCTGCTAAAAATCTGGTTAGGTGGTTCGCTCCAGCGACACACAGAACCGCGCCAAAATATGCTGGTGGCGAAGTAAAGATAGTGTGATGCCACCCCCTCCGGCAGCAGGTCCCCCCGCCACTGTCCAACATTAAGGGCCGGGCACGTTGATACTGCAGGAAGATCTTGCAGGATTTGGCGCAACGGGAAGTCGGTCGCACTCTGTTGACATTGCGGAATTACGAAATTTTCACCGCCATTGTTGAACAAAACCTCACAGTCATTGCACAATAAGTACGTTTGGGGCTCTTTACTGGTTAGTACCGATGTTGCAGGACTTTCCTTTACTTCGACAAGCGCGTTTGCGATCTTCGATCTGCTCTTCAAAATCCTGAAGATGCCAGCGGGAATGAAATGGCTGGACCTTAATTCTCTAAGCTTTTGGCAAAGCGAACAGAGTCCAAATGGCAACGGTTTTTTTGACATGGTGACCTGCTGTAAGGTTGCGAGGTTTTGAGACGCCATAAAAATTGTGTCTTCACAGAGGCCTGCAGTGATTGCACGAGGAGGTGGTACTGATGATGCGCCGTGGTGATCGGATGTGAGCGGAAACAGGCACCTGCTGCTCAGCTAGTAGCGGCCAGACACGACAGGCTACGAGCGCGCGAAATGAACCCACCAACACACTCACCCTCACCCATCATCACCGCCACCAACTTCGCGCTCGCTCTGGCGGGCCGCTCGATCATCCACGGCCTCTCCCTCTCCCTCAACCCCGGCGAACTCGTCGGGGTCATTGGGCCGAATGGGGCGGGGAAGTCGACGTTGTTGCGGGGGCTGGCGGGGTTGCTGGTGCCGTCGGCGGGGGCGATTACGCTGGATGGTACCGACCTCGCAGGCCATACGCCGCAAGCACGGGCGCGGGCCATTGCTTACCTGCCGCAAGACCGCACCGTGCATTGGCCGCTGACGGTGGAGCGGGTGGTGGCGCGGGGGCGGTTGCCGCATGGTGGCTCCGCCCCCTCCCACCCCAACAGCGCCATCGAAACCGCCATCATCGACGCCGATGTGGCGCACCTGCGCACCCGTATCGTCACGACGCTGTCGGGGGGCGAGCTGGCGCGGGTGCTGCTGGCACGGGCGCTCGCGCAGACGCCGCGCGTGTTGCTGGCCGATGAGCCGACCGCTGGGCTTGATCCAGCCCACCAACTGGCGCTGTTTGAGCGGCTGACGACGCTCAGCCAGTCGGGCGTGGCCGTCGTCGTGGCGCTGCACGATCTGTCGCTAGCGGTGCGCTATTGCTCGCGCATTCTGTTGTTGCGGGATGGCCAAACGTTGGGGCTCGGCGCGCCGCTCGACGTCGTCACGCCAGCCAACCTGGCGGCAGCTTATGGCATCGACGCCCGCGTCACCGTGATCGACGGCGTGCCCGTGGTGGTGCCCTTAGCCATTCGTCGGCGCGCCGGTTGATTGGCCGGTACACCTATCGCCGATCCACCGAGGCACGACGATGAACATTACCTAGCCGGGTCCCTTGTGGTCAGACGGCTGCCCCGCCATCGGCTTGCCAACAGGGCCGGACGTATCGAGTTCGTCGGCGAAGTCGTGGTTGACGTCGCGGTGCTTGGCTTCGTCTAGGCGCACCGCGATCACCACCTCGCGCAGGCGGGCGTCGGCGGGCAGCTTCCAATAGTCGATCGCGAACTGCGGCGCGGGCACGTTCTCGGAGGTGCCCCGGTCGATGTCCTCGAGGTACTGGGTGTAGCTGACAACGGCCTCCTCCTCGAGGTAGCCGACGAAGCGATGGGCGACGCGCGGCCAGAACAGATAGAAGAAAAAGAACAGGTTCCACACCACGCCCTGCGCCAGCAGGATCAGCATGCGCTCAATCCACGTCGGCTTGGCGATGTGCAGGAACGTCATCAGGTGGGCGCGCTCGTTCTCGGCTTCGTCGAGCAGCGTTTTGATCCAGCCCCGGTCATCCTCGAAACGGCGCAGGCAGCGCAAATGCGTCAGCGCCCCCGCCACCATGCCGGGCACTGCCGCCACCGTCTCCAGCACCACGGCATGGTGCCCATAACGCTGCTTGAAGAACAGGTCAGAAAAGTAGCGCAGAAACTTCACCAGTCGCAGCGCCATCCGGTCCGATAAGTAGGTCGGCGTGTAATGACGGGCCTGGAACTCATCGGTGTTGGTGCGTTCAGTAGTCATAGGACAAGCACTCCTGAGCGAGGTTGTTGCCTTACCCAGACGTGGTGTCCCCCGTCGCCAAATGCCAGCCACCCGCCATGCTGCGGACTGACGCAGCGGCCTAAACCTTACTCCTGCGCGATGGCTTGATCGCGCATGGCTTTGGTCCAGATGATCAGTTGGTCGCGCAGGTACTGGCCCATTTCGGCTGGCGTCGACGGGGTTGCCGCCTGACCGATCCGGCTAAACTGATCGATGATCTCGGGTTTCCGCAGCACGGCGGTGAAGCTGCGGTTGATCTTGTCGACGAGGTCGGCTGGCATTTTCGCTGGCCCCACCAGCCCCGACCAAGCCGTGATGCTGACGGCGGATTGTCCGGCCTCGACAATCGACGGAACATCCGGCAGCAGTGACGACCGTCCAGGCAGCACGGCGAGCGGCAGCAGATTGGCCTTTTGCAACTGCGGCAGAACCGCCGGTGTCACGAACATCGCGCTGATGCGTCCGCCCATCAGGTCCAGGGTGGCCGGGGCCTCACCTTTGTAGGGCACGTGCGTCATTTGCAGGTTGTTCGCCTGCGCCAGCTGCCCCATCAGCAGGATGCTGGTGCTATTGCCGCTGCCGTAGGTGAATTCACCCGGCTTGGCCTTCGCCAGCGCGACAAATTCAGCCATGGTTTTGACGCCAAGGCTTGGCTGGACCATCAGCACAAAGGTGAACACGGACGCTCGCGATATCGCTGTGAAATCCGCGATGGGGTCATAGGGTGGCTGCTTCTTCAGGGCGGGCACATAGGACATCGACGACGCCGTCGAGAGGAACAGCGTGTGCCCGTCGGGTGCGGCTTTCGCGGCCTCCTGCGCCGCGATGATCCCGTCCGCACCGGCCTTGTTCTCGATGATGATGGTCTGGCCGATATTAGCGCCCCAGGCTTGGCCGATGGCGCGGGCGGCAGCATCCGCGCCGCCACCCGCCGGGAACGGTACAATCAGCCGCACCGGTTTCGTCGGCCAGTCCGGTGTCTGCGCGTGGGCGGTCGAGGCGAGGCCAAATCCTGCACCGGCCGCGATCAACTGTACTGCGTGACGCCGCGTAACGTGATTGCTGTCGCTCACTGGTCCCCCCATTTGCTGCCCCGTCGCCCATTTGCGGGACGGCGCTGGGGTTGAGTGTAGCAAACGCCGGGCCGGGGACAAGGCCGTAGATCAAACATCTTCGTGGGCTTGACGATATCACGTCGTTGCGAAGTCCGCGAAAATACGGGGACAGTTTGAACTGTCCCCGTATTTCAATCTCCACTGGACTGACTGTCCCAGATGTTTGGATCCGAACTCTCATCCCCGTTCAGGCTCACCAATTCCCCTGCAGCGTGATGCCCACGCCGCCGTTGCCGTTCTGCACGACATTGGTGGAGTTGCGACGGCCAAACTGGAACAGGCCGTAGGAATTGGAGTTGCCGTTCTGTGTGATGGTGCCGGAATTGTCGCGTCCGCGTTGAAACACCAAAGCGTTGTTGCCA